>NZ_JAHLQK010000003.1:0-300000 GCF_018919215.1 Alkaliphilus flagellatus | reverse complement strand
TGTTTCCGTAGTTTTATCCTCTTTTTCGATAGTTATTTCCGTTTTCTGTCCAATATCAATTTTTTTAATATAACCTTCCACAGTCTCCTGTACACTAGAAGCATTTATATAGGTTACCGTTTCATACTCTTTAGTAATTTTTACCTCATCACCTACTTTTATTTCATCAAAGGATACAGTCTTACGATCTCTTTTTAAAGTAGCTTTAGAAGTAATAGTAAATGTCTCTCTAGTATTGTCGTCTAGTAGCACCTCTAAAGTATATTTATCCTTACTGCCGCCCTTAGATTTAACTACACCATCTAGAGTTTTTTCCTTCGTTTCAGCCTCTATTTTAATTATTTCTTCATCAATATGTGTAATATAAATTATATCACCTGGAGTTAAGTCTTTTATATTAACAGACTTATCCATTAAGTATACCTTACTGTTCGTGGTAAAAGATAATCCCTTTACATTATCTTTATCATCCTTAATAAATACCTTAGGATCTCTTCCCTCTAAGTAATAATAAAAATAACCTTCTAATACTTCTTCAGTTGTAATTGCCTTTATATCTATTATAATGTCATCTTCAACTATAGCAGTTACCGACTGTCCTATTTCTAGTTGCTTTGCAGTAGCAGTTTTACCATCAACAGTAATATTTGCATTAGAAGCAATATCATAAATCTGCTGCTTACTTCCATTTGCTATAGAAATAATATTTTTAGTACCTAAAATAACATTATCTACCTCTCCATTAATCGTTTCTCTTACTGTATTTGTAGGAGGTAGCGTTGTAGGAGGTGGTGTTGTAGGATTGCTGTTTGAGCCTTTATCCAAAATTTTAGCAGCCAATGAAGCAAGCTTAGAAACTTCTGCCCTACTTATCAAATTGTTAGGTAAGAAACGTCCATTATTACTTTCCTTATCCAATATTCCTTTTTTTAATAATAAATCAATATAAGGTGCAGCTACTGTTGGAATACTCATTTCATCTATATAAGGAATTACATATATAGTTCCGATCTGTTCACCAGCTCCGTACTGTAGAACCCTTCCAATATAAGTAGCTACTTCATGACGCTTAGCATCTATATTTTTACCAGAGGATACTAAACCAGTTAAATCCTCCTTTAATAAAATATCATTAAAAAGAGCATAGGCAGTGGCACCTTGAGCCCAAGCCGGAATCTTATATTGTTCTAATTCTTGCTTATATTTATTTGTATAATATTCCGCCTCATTATCGGTATAGCCCATAAGCTTAGCTATCATAACTATAGCCTCTAGCTTTGTAATGTTTCCTTGTGGCTTAAATGTAGCATCTGGGTAACCCGTTGTAAGTTTACGATTATAAATATCCTCTATATATTCCTTTGCCCAATGACCGCTAATATCAGTAAAAACTGTTGATGCAGCAAAGGATAAGGCGCTACTTAGCATAACAGATAGTGTAACCATAGCAACGACTGTCCTAAATTTTGTTCGATTCATTATTTTTTTCTCCTCCTCTTATATATTTCTCATTTTTATATTTAGTATATAATTCTACACAAACCTTGTTTTTCCTTCATCTTTATTAATATATTATAATTTGTCATTGTTTTGTAATAAAAGCGAGAATGTCCCTCTCTATTATTAGAGAAAAACATTCTCGTACTTAATTAAATAAAATAATATTTTCTCTATAATCCTGCTGTAGGTCTTTCTCTAAAAACTCTAAAAATCTTACTAGCATAGCGGAAGCCTCGGCACGAGTTAATACCTGATTCGGATTTATCCTATTTAACTGATCTCCTTGTACTAAGCCTATTTCCTTTGCCATATAAACACTATCCTTAGCCCATGCTGGTATTAGTCTATCATCAGAAAACGATGTAGAGTAGCCTGGAGTAGGCGCTTTACTTTCGAAGCCTAGTACACGGATAATAATAGTAATAGCTTGAGCTCTAGTTAATGAATCTTTAGGTGCAAATTTATTCTCAGATATACCTTGAATTATTCCCTTTGCAACTCCATTTTTAATGTATTCATAATTAATATCTTCTACTGCAACATCTACAAATGGTGAAACCTCTGGCTCTTTTCTCCTCGAACTAGTTCGCTTTTTTGGCTCCTCAGTAGGTCTAATATCACTTGCTCTAATAACTGCCCTTGTAAACTCTTCCCTAGTCATAGGTACATCAGGTACAAAGAAGGTAGATACTTCATCAAATACATCTAATGAATATAGCTTATTAATGTGACCTTCCGCCCAATGTCCTCCTAAATCTCTAAATTTAGGGACTATCAGTCTTTCAATTTTAGGAACCTTTTGCTTCGATAATGATATTGTTCCACGATCCCGTCTCTTATTATTTATTCCATTTCTGTCTATTAGCGGAAGATCATATTCGTACTTAGATACAATCTCACTATTGGTTGTTCTAATATATCCGCCATTAAAGCTAGAAAGATTTGCTTCGTTATCACTATATCTAAGTTCCTTAGTCATACTATCAGAAACTTGACTTCTTACAGTGCCTTGCCACCTAGTGGATCGTCGATCTTCTACTGCCTGTCTTTCTATGTCAAATACAAAATCGATAATTTGGGTTTCCGTTGCACCCCAAAAGTTTTCATATCCAACACTACCACCACTAATGTCTACAATAGCCTCTCCTTCTGTTTTGTTAATAGTATAAACCTTACGGCCCTTTATATTTCCTGAAGAAAAATCAGAAGCAGGTCTGTTGTCAATAACATCAGATTTTGAAAACTGATAATCCTTTAATTCAAAGCGGTCTTCATCTACATCTATAGTTTCTCTATAGCTACTAACACTCATCTGTCCTATAGTTTGTCCTTTATCACTACGGGTATCGTATGCAATAGTATAGGAAATACGACGATCTAGCTTACCTTTTATAGACTTATCTTCTGGAACTAGCTTAAAACTGTAGCTAATAGTTTTTGAATCAGTTTTATCTTTTTCGGTTATGCTTACAGTACCTATAAACTTTACTGGCTCGCCAGTAAGAAAAACCACTTCTTCGTATTCATACTCGTTGTTAACACCACCTGAAAACTCAGGAGGGGAAGCAATAACATTTACTGGTACAATAATTAAACTTAGTATCATTAAAATTAAGATAACCCTTTTCAAAATATCCCTCCTTTTATTATGTACTATAAGTAATCAATTTTGAGCTTTGATAAAAAATACACTCGATCATTCTATTTTACAATAAGTACCTTACCATAGAAGTCATTACGTATTAAATACATACGATCTCCTGCCTTTAGATCATATGGCTCAATTTGTTTACCGTCTTTAATTAATAATGCTTTTTCTAAATTAACCTGAAGATCTGCATTTTTCTCCATCCACTGAGATCTTCTACTACTCCAATCTCTAGCATTTTTAATACTAATTCCCCAGCCAACTAAATTATCATTAGTAACGGAAGAAATTATACCGTTGGTTACCCTCTGTCTTAGGAGAGAATCCATATTCTTTTGTACCATAATAGCACTTATTCTATCTCCATCGGTATAAACATAGCTATGCCAATCCTTAAGACGTTGATCTTTAGCATACCTAGAGCTTTCATCTACTGCATAATCTCCACTGTAAAACTCTTTTATAGTTATCTTTTTATTGTTAGTTAAGTCATAAATATCCGTATCGTTATCGAAGAATAGTTCTTTTTCACCTTCAAAGGACTGCCATTCGTTTTCTTCTAATAGGAAGAAGTCCTTTAACCATAGGCGGTCTTCTACTATTTGATTCATTCTACCAGCATAAATATAATGTTGACCAATATTAGAGTTATTAACTTCCTCATTTAAAACATATACTACATCTGCACTAGAATCCATGCCTCTTCCATCTGCTACAACAAACACATCGGACTTAACACTTAAAGCAAAGTTATCTACTAGTCTATCATTTTTAATAACGATAGTCCCATCATGAAAGCCAATATTTCTATTATTCTTTAACTCAAATCCACCAGTAAACCAGTTTATATCCTGAATTTTATCAGAATATGTACTTTCATATTGACTTTGCACAACCATTCTTTCCACCTGATCTCTGCCAAAGAAGTCCTTCATAGCTAAATAAACAGTTTTTCCACGATAATATTTTAGATTATCATAGGAAACAGAATATCCTCCTACATAAAGAGGCGATTGTTTATTATATGGTATAGTCATAGAAGCTGATAATTGCTTCCAGCTACCATTATTAAGATGTTGAACATCACTTATAGTAATCTTATCTCCATAGCCATCTACAAAGTTTAGTTTACCTTTATAAAGGCCTTTAATACGAATAGAGTCGCCTTCTATACTAATACGACTAATAATATTAGTATTTACTTCATCAAAATGTAGCTTTACCCTATCCCCTACATATAAAGTATCTAAAGATACATTTTTCCCATCCTTTAGAGTAATAGTACCAGGCATAGTTAAAAATGTTTCTTCTACTCCTGTTGCTAGCTTTAATACCAATTGGTTACGATCTATCCTTGAAATTCTTCCAGTCCTTATCTTGCTTCCAGGAGAGATATATCCCAAAGAGCTGGTTGAATATCCCTCTACTGCAACAACTTTTCTTCCCTCTATCTGTGCATAAACTTCCATACCTGCCATAAAATTAGATGCATTAACAGGTTGAGAGTCAATTGTATAGATAGTATTAGGGCTTAGAGGAAGGGAGTAAATCCCACCCTCATAGCTCTCTATTTCTAATGTTTCTTTTAATGGTTCTCTTAAATATCCTTCAACAAATCCCTGTCTATACACTTGATTAATATTTCCATAGGTAAAAACTGAGGATAGCAAAGTTAGTGCTAAAATTAATATAAATATTTTTTTCATTATTTTACCTCCTACTACCAATAATAGCATACTTACCTAATCGAATAACACTACTAGATGCAGAACCTATCCAATTCTTAGAAGAAGTTCCAAGTGGCTCCCAAGTGTTTTTAACAGGATCGAAATAATTAAAGTCTAATTCAGTTAATTTTCTTAAACTAGCTTTTTGCTCGTCATAATCCAATGTAAAACTCATTGCACTAGCTAAATAATCTATAGGTGATGTAGTTTGTCCAACATATGTTGACGCCTCTAAATTATACACAGTTGATAGTTGATTTCCAGATAAAACTTGGGTATTACCAGTATCCTCTGCAATTACAAACCTTACCCCAGCATCAGCTTTGTTTCTATTGTCCCTAACATTTGCAACATTAAATACTGCAGTTTGAAGCTGAAGTGAAAAATCTTTGCCTATTACTTGAATATTTCTACTGTCATTATCCACTACTACACTAGCTGGAATAGAAACAACTAGCTCCTTACTACCTGCTAAAGCACCTCTAGTTAAATCTATTACTATAGTACCTCTGCTTCTATCCTTTGTACCAATTACAACATCAGCAGTGTTTCCTGTTTTAGACATAGTAGTATTTTCTGCTAAGCCTCCATCTTCGTCTGGAGGTCCTACTTCAGAACCAGTCCTTACAGTGTTACTTTCCATAGAAGGTTTAGAAGAACCAAAGTCTCCTACAGCCTTTACAATAAAGCGATATCTGGTTCTCGGCTCAAGATCGTTATATGCAAAGGAAGTAAGCTCTGTAGATCCTATCAGTTCTGTATTTTTATCATCTATTACAACAAAAATCTCATACTCAGTTGCTCCTGTTACCGCATTCCAATGTACTCTAATAAATCTATCATAAACCAGTTCTGCCACTACACCTGAAGGTGCTGCAATCTCTGGCAGTCCATAAGTAAGATTAGTATAAATTGGACTGGCACCCTTATCTGGATTAACTACAATTACACCAAAGCTGTCTGTTTTTCCTTGTGGAGTTTTTATAGTAACAGTTTCACTATTTATCCACTTGTATTCTGTGCCTTCTGTACCTTCTTCTAATATATACGGCTTACCGTCTATATATATAATGTTTGCGTTACCTAATTCGCTTTCCTTTGCTGGTGTTATCTTTGGAGCAAAATATACTTTAGCTCCTTCCATAAATCCTGCACCCTTTAGCTTAATCTCCTGTCCACCTAATACAGATATTACAGAAATAGGTGCCCTTTCACTAGGGTCTAGTGGATCTACCACTGCTGTTATTTTAGGATTACTTAGATAAGTGTAGGTTCCATTTGGGTTTGATAGCTCTCCATCTGGATTTTCTACCTTCACTTCTACAGTACCAGGTATACCTGGAGGTACAATTACGGAAATAGTTCTTGTATCTATAAACCTTACATTGTTATCTGGTACCTTCTTATCTCCAAAATAAACAGTAAGCTTTCCACTAAATCCTTCAATCTTTTCTCTGAAATCCTTACCTTCAATTTTAACCGTAGTACCACCAGTCGCTGGTCCCGCATCTGGAGTAATCTTCTCTATAGCTGGCGCTGTTTCACCCTTGACAAATAAAATATAAATTGGTGGATTATTTTCATCCGATGAAGCAGATGCGCCATCTTCGTTACTTACAACTACTTTATGTAATTTACCTAATGCATTTTCCCCTACATTTGGCATTACAAAGGTTAATCTATTAGGCAGATTATATGTTAAATCATTTTTAGAGTCTTTAGTGATATGGGCAATATCTGATATAAATATTTCTGCACCTTCTCTAAAATCTTCACCTATAACACTTACAGTATTTCCACCCTTATATGTCATACGAAGCACTAATACTTCCTTACCATTTATAGTTTCCTTAGTTGGAAGATCTCCTTCTTTAGTAAGGTTAGTGATCCTTGGTTTACTATCAGGGTTCTTATATTCAAATTTACCTGTAGCTGTTCCTCCATCTGGGTTAATAACAGTTACGGGCACAGTACCTATAGCGTAATGAGAAGGAGTATAAAGACTTATTTGTCTATCATTAGAAGTCATTTTTTCGTGATAAGGAGCATATCCCCTCTCAACAATCAGCTTTCTCTCTAAAGAATCTACCTCAAGTCTTATTAACTCATAGCCATTAGTATATGAATTACCTTCACTATCTTTTAAACTTCTAATATCCACATACTTAACACTATCATCATATCCATTAATTACAAACTGGAAGGTTTTATCATCTTCCTTAATAGAGAGGGTTACCTGTCTACTGGCAGCTGTAGCATCATAGTTAACATTAATGTTACCTATAGTTACCTTTGCTTTACCATTTATAATACCTCCACCGAGACCACTAATATCGGCTACAGGTATTTGTCTATTAGATATATTAGCAACCTTTACACCATTTACAGTTTTAATATCACCAATATCCCCAAAGTGAACTAAGGGCATTTCTACCGAATATACATTTTGAGTAACATTATCCTTAGTTCCTTCTTTATATATTTCAATCTTACTATTAGCAAAGCCAGAGCCGTTTATTTCTATTTTGTCCATACCCTGCTTTTTACCTTGTGGAGGAATAATATTATCAATTTTAGGGTTAGAAGCTAAATATGTAAACTTCACCTTATTAGATACGCCAAAATCATTATTTACTACAAATACATCTACTGCTCCCTTGGTTCCTTTAGGCACTTTAACTACCAAATACCCATCAGCAAATTCAATAATCTCACCTTGACCTTTTCCAAAATAAACACGTGGAAGGATTTTTTTATCATCATCAGTTAAATCCTCAACATTTTTTCCTTCCAAATCAGTCCAAAGATCATTTCCATCTGCATCTTTATCTCCATTAATATTTACAAATTTTTCGCCCTTATCATACTTTGCATTGCCATTAGCATCTTCATAAGGCTCAAAAAATCTAAAATCAGAACCAAATATCCTTACAACTTCCCCACCAGCTGCATTGCCTTGATCAGGTGCAATCCGATTTATCTTTGGATTACTGGTAGGAATAACATAGGTAAAGCCTTCCATTAAATAAGCATTACCACCATCACTATTTACAATTACAATAGGTACTGTTTTTCTTCCATTTTCTACTTCCTGTTTTAAGTCACCAGGGTATGCCGGCATCTTTGTAATAGTAATAGTATTTTTATCTGTTCCTACTACTAAATCTGTTTTAGGAACCTCTACTCCGCCTACAAATACACGACTTTTATCTATTCCATTATCTTCAAAATCAGATCCATTTATAATAACTGTATAGCCACCATCAGAAGAACCTTGGGGAGGATTTACATCTATAATAGTTGGGTTTTTCTTAGGCTGCTTAAAATAATAAAAACCATTTTGCCCTGTACGAGTATCTATTTTGGTATCAGGGTTTTGTACTGAAAGATCATACCACTTTTCTGTACCAAGCTGTGGAACAACAAATGTAATTTCGTTACGACTTATTACTCTTACTCTATTTCCTGTTATTTCCCCATCCTCCACCTTATATGGTGTCATTACATTCAATATAGTCTCTTCTCCACCTCTTGTTATAACAAGGCTATCTGGTTCTGTATCTGTTCCAGGCTTAATTTCAATCTTATATTCTGCACCATTTTTAATCGCAGTAAATGCACCATCTCTATGGTTGGTTAACCTATATGTACTTTGCATACCATCCGTAAGTATTATTCTATCGGCAGTGTCTATATCAAATGTATAATATTTATTATCGGCATCCTTTAATATAACACTATTGTAGTAATCCGCTAGTTTTACAGTACCATCTACTACCTTAAGTAAATTTCCTGCCTTAGAAGTGTAATATTGTAAAGTTATATTATTTCCTTCAGTATAATACTCATTAACATCTCTACCATCTAATAACACTCTAGTACCTATAAGTCTATAAATCCCAATACCAGAAGTATCTCTAGCAGTTGGATCTGGCTTTAAAAAGTTATCACCCTTAATATAAACTAAAGTTCCATTTCCACCTTTGTTAGGAGAAAAACTAATAATCTTAGGGTCTTTTTGTAGAGTTTCTACATAAATAAACTCGGCCATAGCCATTCCACCGGAAGGGTTCATTACTAAAAGCTGGGTAACTCCTTCTCTACCCTTTGGTGCTTTAAATTTTAGAATAAACTTGTTACCCCCTGGAGCAATCTCTCTATTTACCCCAGTAACTTCTTTACCATCTATAAATACCTTTACACCCTCTAAAAAGTTACTTCCCTTAACTTGAATTTCCTGACCACCTTCTACAGGAACAATATTAGGAACGACTTCATCGATTTCTGGACTATCATTAGTTACTACAAACTCTAAAGCATCAATTTTAATACCAGACTGACCAAATTCATTTGACTCTCTAGTTGGATTTGTAATTTGAAGATTTTTAGTTCCTATACTGGCAGCTACGTCCTTAGGTATTCTTACTAAAATCCTCGTACCTACTTCCCTACCAACGGTTCCATCTATTAATCTATCAGAATCGTCTAGTACAACTATTTCGGCTCCTTCTATCTCCTTTAACTGACCATCTAAAGCTCTAAAATATGCCACAGCTTTATCATTTTGCTTTTTGATCATAATTTCATAATTATTTGTATCTACATCATTTGCTGTTTTTACTAAAACACTTGGATAGTTAACAATAGTTTTACCATCACCATCAATATATCTATTAACTAAAAAGTTTTTACCTTTTATAGAGAACAAGGTATCATCCTTTAACCCACCGTCTACAAGCTGAACCTTAGAAGGTGTAACACTATCCACAGTTGGTATTAGAGAACTTGGCTCAAACACAAAATGTTTATTCCATACAGCTCTTTCTTGGAATACATATTCTTTTCCTGAAGTCTCTGTAACGATAGTAGTAATCTCTAATAACACTTCTTTATTTGGACTAATATTAGCATCATCTACCTTAGGTGTAATTACATAGAGTTTATCATTAGCACCAATCTCTACCCTTGGAATATTTGTATCAGTCTCTTGGAAAGTAGCTTTATTTCCTATTTGTACTTTAATACTACGCTTAACAGTTGCAGGTACCCCCTGATATGTAGCGCTAGCATAATCAACAGTTACTATTTGCTTATCTCCTGATAATTCAATAGTTTTATTAGCATAGTCAATTATTAAGTCTGACGGGTTAATACTAGATGTAAGTAAGTTTCTCCCTTCTATACCTACTGGAGTTCCACCTATATCTGGTCCTCTTCCTGGATACACATTATCTATACGTGGACTAGTAGTAGCATCTACTACTGTATATTTAACAGGTTCACCTGACTTTTCAATAACCTTTTGTGCCACTACTTGGCCGTTTATTGTTTCTGCCAAAACAACATAATGACTTCCTAATTCTACTCCCTGAGGTACTTCCATAGTTAACAGAGCTTGCTCGTTAGTGGCGGAAACAGGTATAAAGCCTTTGAACACTGCTTTGTTTTTACTTGAAAATCCCTCTGTACCATCTAGGCTTTTAAAAAGGTACACATCATAAGCCTTTGTAAATTCTGAAGACCTTAAATAAAACTGATCTCCCCTTGCCCCTGTATTTGGATACATTTCTATATCCTTATTTATAGGAATATCACTAATAAAACTAAACACATTGTTATAGTTATATTCTACTATAATCTCAGGATCTAGACTTACACCAGACTTTTTTTCCTTTACAATACGAATGTTCTGTAATCCTCTATCCCCTGGAGGAGTAGCGCCATTTATCTCGATTTTAGTAGCACTGCCTGCAGGAAAAGTTTTGAACTGTCCTGCCTTTCCATACTCTCCACGTATAGTATAGTCGCCACTATCACCAATTTGATCTAAATTTCGTCCATTTATAATCAAATTATCATTATTACTAGTATTTATAATCTTTGTAGTAGAATCTATTGTAGGAAAATTACCAATACCTAAGTCAAAGCTACCAGTACCTATACGCACCTCACCAGTAAAGCTTCTAACCTCTTCAGCGGTAAAACTATATTGTATAAAGTTCTCATACTGCAATACCTTATTACCCATAGCTTTAGTTCCCTCATTAGTTGAAAAAAGAACAACCTTATTTAACAGGTTTACACCAGTAAACTCTACTAAGGCTTGAGTAATATTATAGTTTTCATCCCTTACTACTTGATATTTTATTTTAGTAACTGTGGATTCTCCTCCAATATCTGCTGCACTTACAATAGTAACGCTCTCTACTAAAAGCATAGCTATTATTAAAAAAATCCCCGTAAATCTTTTCCACTGCTTCATATTATCACCTCTCCTTGTCTAATACTGGGATTCAACAACTACAAATGTTCCTGGACTAAGGGTTGTTACTATAGCCCTTTGATCTGTTTTGTTAATATCGTAATGCTTTTCCTCAGTCCATATTCTTGAAAGTTCATCGTATTTTAAAACCTTATAGTTCCTATACTCACCCTGTTCTATAGGGATTTCTATATGAAATGTGTGTGCGTTATACCTTATACCATCCACCTCCACAATTGGAGATTTAAGATTATATTGAGATAACTGATTTCTCAAGGCCTGTTCTCTAACTGGTTCTGAGTGATCTAATCTTATGATTTCTGCTCTCCTAGCTCCGCTAACTATTCCATAGGTCGTGGTAGTTCCAAGGCTATTATCCTCTACCGGCATCCTACCCTCTGCCTCTGATACTACGCTTAAAGTTCCATATAGCCATTTACTATGGTTATAGCTGTTTTCCACTGTAATATCATATAAGCCCGGGTCTAGCTTGCTTCTTCCCCTAGGTAGATATACTTCTAAATATTCTTCACCTTCATCATCTTCATTAACTCTGACTCGATGTGCTCTTACATTATTAAAATAAACCTCTACAGTAGGACTATAAAAAAACTTACCTGTAATTATTATGGGTTCATTTACATCATAATCCTCTATTACAGATTGGACTTCTACATCCTTTTCTGCTACAGAAGGTATTGCCATGGTATTAAAATTCCAGGTTAAACTATCATTTCCCTGTTCCTTATCCGTATATACTATGCCCTGTCCTAATGTTACACTATAGCCCATATTAGACATCAAAGGTTTAATAGGTATATACAAATATGCTTTTTTGTTGGTACTATCTTTTCTAAAAATATATCTCGCCACAAATACCCTTTTTTTATCCGATTCCATACTATCTATATCATTTAAAAATTCTATATCCACCATAGAAACATTGCTACTATCGCTATATACAGTTGTAAAGTCTCTTAACTTAGTAATGCCTGTTAAATAATCGAAAGAAAGATTATTATCTTTATTATCAAATGACACCTTTAAGAAAAGTCGATTTCTAGTTTGTGTATCCCGTATATCATGGTAAAGAGTTTCCTCGTTAAACCACTGGCTTTCATTTCTTGATTCTGGAAATATATTAACAACCTTAGGAGGGTTAAGTACTTCCTCTGCAAAAACAACTGGTACAGAAGCCCCTACTAAAGCTATAGATGCCATTAATGTGGCTATCGTCCTTGTTAATTTGGTTTTATAGTTGTGATAACTCATACGCAATAGTCCCCTTTAAATTTATAATAAAAAACTTATATCAAAAATGGTCTTTATATATTTATATCGGCAAAATAAGTTAATTTCTTTATGCGATATGTATATTGTAATACTTTCGTAATATTTCATATTATATTTATTATTTCGACAAAATAGGTGTATTTCCTGCAATCAATATATTTTTTATAGAATTCAAGAACATATGTTTGCCTCATGCTTAAAACATGATATAATGAAATTAAATAGAAGGGGGTAAAAAATTAAATAGAGGTGATAACTTGAAAAGATTGAATGAGATATTAAAAGAACAAGAGAAGATTGCCTGTATGCTAGCAGTTTATGAAAAAAATATGGGAAACTGCACTAAAATGATTTTTCAAAATGGTAGAGAAATGCTGCTAAAACAATCTGTAGATTCAACTCTACAGGCTATTTTAAAATATCATACTATAGATTTAAAGGAGCTTAGGAAGAAGCAGCAAAAGCTACTCAACTCAAGATACTACATACCACTACCTATAAACAAAGACATGCTTTTTATTTCTATAAAAACTAGACTACCTAAAGTTAAAAAAGATTCTTCAGTTAGCTATATTAACTTCTATGAAATAGATAGATTAGATAGAAAAAATTCAATCATTTATATGAAAAATGGATATAACATAGAGAGTCTTAACTCAATAACAACACTTAAAAAAAGATATCACCAGGGGGAAATTTCTGCAAAGCTACAAAACAGCCAACAAAAGCATAATTTAATAGTAGAGGAAGAAATTGTTCCATATTTTTATCCAGCAACAAAAGGAGATATAAATGCAATATCTAGAGAGATAGAGAGCTTAAGAGATATGCTGAAAGATGTTTTAGTTGAGAAAAATGGATAATTCTAAAATACTTGCCACTTATATAATAAGTAAACCAACGGTCTATAGGTATATCCCTAATGTCCGTTGGTTATATTATATCCTTAACTAGTCTTATGATATGTAGGTACTATTTTAACCATATACTCTTTAATTTCATTACTATCCTCTATTAAAATACTGGATAGAATCTCTAATTCACGTCTTAATAATTTCAAATCTGTAAAGAAAGGTTTCCCAACAAAAATTTTATCATTCTTAGTCGCACTTAAGCCCTCTTCGTTCATTAACAACTCTTCATACAACTTTTCTCCTGGTCTTAAGCCAACAACTTTTATTTCCATATCCACATCAGGCTCAAATCCTGAAAGTCGTATTAGATTCTTAGCTAAATCAATTATCTTTACAGGTTCTCCCATATCCAATACAAATATTTCTCCACCTTTAGCCATAGCCCCAGCTTCTATTACCAACTGAACAGCCTCAGGAATAGTCATAAAATATCGAGTAACCTCAGGATGGGTTACAGTGACAGGTCCACCTTGGGCTATTTGCTTTTTAAATAAAGGAATGACACTTCCATTACTGCCTAATACGTTACCAAATCTAACAGCAACAAATTCAGTTTTGCTTTGTACATTCATCGATTGAATAATCATCTCGGCTACTCTTTTAGTAGCTCCCATAATATTAGTTGGATTAACTGCCTTATCTGTAGAAATTAAAACAAACTTCTCAGTGCCATATTCATGAGCACATTCTGCCACATTTTTAGTACCAAAAACATTGTTTTTAATCGCTTCCTGTGGATTATTCTCCATCAGTGGCACATGTTTGTGTGCAGCAGCATGGAAGACTACTTGAGGCATATAAATTTTAAATATTTCATCTAGTCTAGCTCTATCCCTTACAGATGCTATCAGTACATCTAACTGTAAATTCGGATATTTTCTTAATAATTCATTTTGAATATCGTAAGCATTATTCTCGTAAATATCTAATATAAGTAGCCTTCTAGGCTTAAAACCAGCTATTTGGCGACAAAGTTCAGACCCAATAGAGCCTCCCCCACCAGTAACTAAAACTACCTTGTCTCCGATATATCCACTTATTTCTTCTAAGTCTACTTTAACAGGTTCCCTACCTAATAAATCCTCTATTTCTACCTCTCTAATCTTTTTAATACTAACCTGACCGTCAATAAGCTCATAAATACCAGGTAGTATCTTTAACTTACATTTCGTTTTACTACATTCTTCTACAACCTGTCTAATTTCTTTTTTAGAAGCAGATGGAATAGCAATAATAATTTCATCTATATTTTTAGATTCAACTATTTTACCAATATTATGTCTATTGCCTAAAACTGGTACACCATTAATTCTAGCTCCTAATTTACTTTCATCATCATCGACTACACCTATAGGCTTGCTATTTAAATTATCATGATTTTTTAATTCCTTAATAACCAAAGCTCCTGCCTGTCCCGCACCAATTATAAGCACCCTTTTATATTCTTTCTTCCTAAATAAATTGTTATCTCTAATATTACGGGTAGCTCTAACGCTAAGCCTTACACCACCAATTAAAATTGTATCTAAAATAAAAGCCAGCAAATAAATACTTCTCGGTAGCATTTGCTGAGTAAGTACCATATATGTAATAATTCCTGTGTTGGCAACAAAGGCTGTACCAACTATTTGAAAAACCTCTTCTATACTAGCATAGCGCCATAGGTTTTTGTACATACCAAAGATGTAAAATATGGCTAACTTTATCAATGTAAAAGTAATAAAGTGTTCAAAATATACAGGTAAATATTTAGTAGCGTTTACACCGGTAAAATCCGCATCAAAACGTATGTAAAAGGCCGCAATATAAGCTAGGTTAATTAGTAGCGCATCTATTGAGAACAACAAGGCCCCCAACATTTTTTTCTTCATGTTCCATTATCCCCCTTGGTGCAATTTTCCTTATAATAACTATACTACTTAGTGTGTATAGGTGTCAATTAAGATAAAGATATTAAATAATTTCTACTTGCACCTTTTACATAAAAAAATAAAAGCCATATGTATAAAATCACTATGCATGACTTTTATTTCTTATTTGAGCTTTATTAACTATAAATTTTACTACCAAATAGATTCCAATGCCAACAACAGCTCCAGCACTATCAAGCAAAACATCTTTAACCTGTGCACCCCGACCAGGTACAAATAGTTGGTGAAATTCATCGGACATGGCGTAAAGAATGCAAAACGATAAAGATAAAATAACTCCTTTATTTATCTTCATCCCACTTCTCCTAAGTACATTCATAACTAATATACCTAGAATTAAATAAGCAAAAAAATGAGCATTTTTTCTTACTAAATGGTTCATTCTACTAATATTAAAGTTAGAATATGGAGCAATTATTTCTACTTTTTCTATTATAACTTCTGTTACCTTCTTACTCAGTCCATTAGACTGATGGACTGGTTGAGCTGATAGGTAAAAAATCAGGACTAGCCAAAATATAAGGGCTGTCCATGATATTACATTAATTATTTGTCCTTTGTTTTTAAGCATTGTTCACACTTCTTTTTAGTTTTTTCTTGACTGCATTTATCATAGTGTCGACTTCTTCTATCTTCATAAAGTAGATAATAATGAAATACATTATGGCACCTATACCTATTGAAACTATTAAGGATAAATTAGCACCAATAATCCTAAATAAGATATTATATGATAATCTAGCTATTATTCCCATAACTAAGGAAGCACATAGTATTTTTATAAAGGAAATGATTATATTCTTCATACCAAATGACCCTATCTTTTTACGAAGATTTGCAAATAATAACCCAGTACAAACTATAGCAGATATACTCGTAGCTAAAGCAAGTCCACCTATACCTAAAAATTTAGAAAGTATAATATTTAATACTATATTCATAACCATGGCTATTGCTGCATTTATAGCAGGTGTCTTAGTATCTTGTAGAGAATAAAAAGCTCTTGCTAGTACATCCCTTAAACCAAAACCTATCATACCTATAGAGTAATAAAATAAGGCACTAGATGTCATGGTTACTGCCCCCGCATCAAAAGCTCCCCTGCCAAACAAAAGATTAACTACTGGACCTGCAAATACCATTGATCCTACTGTAGCAGGTATAACTAACAGGTTAATACTACCTATAGCTTCCGATACAGACTTTTTAAGTCCTTCTATATTTTTTTCTGCCGCCATTTTAGATATTACAGGGTACATTACAGTGGTCAACGACATAACAAATATTCCCTGAACAAAGCCATTTAGTTTATTAGCATAGTTAAGAGCTGATATTCCACCTACTGCTAAATTAGATGCTAATGTTCTGTCAACTAAAGTATTAATTTGATTAACAGAGGCTCCTATTATTACAGGTATTGCCGTATAGGCCATGCTTTTTATATATTTATCTTTTATATTTAATATAAACTTATATTTATATCCTTCTTTATATACAAATGGTACTATAAACGCTAGCTGTGCAATACCAGCAATAATGCTACCTATAGCTAAAACTACAACATTAGTCTTCGCACTTACAACTATGGACAGTATAGTAACAATATTCATAGGAAATCCTATTAAGGCTGGTATAACATAGTTACCTTTAATCTGTAAAAATCCATTATATACGAATATAAGTGTAGAAAAATAAATTCCAGCTATGCTTATTCTAGTAAAGTTAATAGCTAGATTTAAAGTCTCGCCTTCAAAACCTGAGGCAAATAATTTTACTAGCGGCGCTGTAAATACAAGTCCAAATACAACTAGGGCTGTACATATTATTAATAGTGTATTTACAAGATTATTAGTAAATTTATTCGCTTCCTTTGTTCCTTTTTTATTCTCTACTTTACTATACATAGGTATATAACCAGTGGATATACCGACCCCTACAAAAGAAAATATTGCGATTGGTATAGTGGTAGATATTAAATAGGCATCGCTTATATTTGATGCACCATAAAAATATGAGAGAATAATATCCCTCGCAAAACCAAATATTTTAGAAAATATAGTTAATATCATTAAAAGTATTGCTGTTTTTTTCATTTATAATTCATGCTCCATTTTCATAATCATAAGTATTTTTATTCCTATTTTTATAACTTTAGATTCTAAATCATAAGTGAACTCATTTTAGTTACTATTAGTATCTATAAAATAATTACTTTATTATATACTTAATTTATTAAATTAACTCGTTACAATAAATAAAAAATTTATTACAGTTCAAGTTTAATTCATATTATAGCAATAAATTTATTTACAGATGTTGCACTTATTTAAAAAACTAATTTTATGGATGTATTATCAAAATATCTGTTCTTGAATATTAGATAGATTAATAACTTTCCAAGAGATTTATTAATATTAAGTTGCTCAGTTAACCGAGAGAATGAAGTTTCAATTTTGTCCTGACTTTAAAAATACTTTGTCTCAATGATTTTGGATAAGTCGACTTGCATTATTTCTGTTCATAAAAATTAGTTCAATATCATTTTCCTTGCTTAATTCAGGAGATATATCCTTATTTATATATTCCTTATCTCCTATGATTATTAAAGAACGATAGGATTCAACTAATTCCAATATATCTCTACGATAATCTTGAGAAACATCAGTTAATACAAAATCACTAATATATAATCAAAATATGATAGTAGGTGGAGTTTAAATCCTAGATAAGTCCTCTTTTTGGAGGGACATTTGCTATACTTACCTAGTTCTCTAAATATCTTATGAACAACTGCTCTGCTAAATTCATATACTGGAATAAGCATACTATCAATGATTCCATGGCTATCCATATGATAGTCCAATAATTGAAAAATTCTTTTTCTAATTTCTTCGATCACTGCATGTAAGTTTCTATGAGTTCTATTAAATCTAGATCTATCACAAATTTGGGGGAAAAAATCTTTATAATTCCTTTTATAAAATTTAAACTACGCTTTTTTAAATCAATTGAAAGAAGCTCTCCTACAGTTGCAATGGTGATTATTTCACTATCTCTAAGGATGGTAGTGGCAATGTTTTTAAGATGTTTAATATATGTTAGAGTAACTTCATGGTAAATACCATCAATAACGACATAAGTTACTGTGATAAAATCCTTTAAATCTTCTATCTATCCGATAGAAGATTGGTAACCTTTAGCATATATTATCCTCCTATCTTGATTTTATGATAACTATCAAAGATAGGTTAAGATAATTTCTGTAACTTTTTCTATTTGTAAATTTTGACTAGCACAATAGGCTAATTTAGCAACAATTTATCTATCCAACACACATTACATTGTTTCACTATCCCGCGGCAAAAGATAAAAGACTATGCATAATGCTAAAAAACCATGGGTAAGTAAAATGGTGAACAAGAAAGAACTTATAAAATAATATGCCACTAATACACACAATGCAATATACAACCTTTTGTTTAAGCCTTTTATACAATTATCAAATAATTTCAGTGCAATAGCAATCATAATAGGCATAATTACAACTCCAATAATCCCAAGATTGGAAATAGCGTCGCTAATCAAACCACTGTTTGCACCCATTTCAGGTCTAGAAAAATAAATATCACCTATCATGTATCGTATATCTGAATATGGTGATTTAATCCCAAAATACCTTAATATACTTTGTCTAAAATAATCCGGAGTATTATTTGTAAAAAAATCAAAATAATATGCATTTAACATATTTGTAAGAAACATCATCCTTCTTATCAACAAATCAACAATAACAAACGATTTAGATATCACAAATTCTAGTAACCCTACCAAACATAATCCGGAACACAACCATGGTATTTTATTAATATAACTATCTTTATAAAATAAGAATACTAACATAACTAATAATGTAATAAAAAAAACACTTTTCATCCCATTAATACCAAAGCTTAGAAATTGAACTAACAAAATTAAACTTGAAATACCATATTTCTTTTTTGTAAACGAATATACTAGCAATAAGGGATTTATAGCTTTAGATGCAGAAAAAATATATTCAATTGCTAAAGGTAAATTAAATGTAGATGTCTCGCTTCTTAATGTATATACACTAAACAGATCAAATGTAAATCTAAATCCTGTATACTTCCACGATATAAAAATATTCACGAATAAAAAAACAATACCAATAATCATTATTACAAAATTACTAAAAGTGTTTTTTGGTGGTCTTAAACTTATAAACTTAATATGCAAAAAGAGCCTATGAAACAAAAACAGAAATAGCCAATAAATAGTATTGCATATTATGTAATACCCTGAAAAAAAACCGTAGCCCATCATTGTAGTAAAAGGTACAAATACAACAAGTGAAAGAATTAGAATAATTAAACTTGATGGATGGTTTTGATCATTATTATTTTTAATAATTACTGGCATCAATAAAAATAAAATTGTCCAAGAAAGGATATATAGTGCTATACTGTGTTCCATTTCAAATCCAGAATAGCCAAAAAAAGGAACAACAATCTTTTTGTAAATTACATCCAACAGAATTCTATATGTAACAATACCTAAAAAAGGCATGCTTTTCATTCTCTTTGCATTAGTTATTCTCAATACACTCATAGTTATATCCATTCCTTTCGCTTCGCTCAAGACAAAACGTAACGAAATGATTTGGCTTCGAGCGTATTCTTTATTATACTAAGCTATAGGGATAACAGTCAACTACAAATCACAGGGATGTGAGTGGGCTACTCCTATGAATGAATCACCGCATAGTTATATGTGTAGATTGTCTTTCCAAGCACAAATAAGTATGACTTAGAGCACTCAAACTTATCTTTGTATAAACATTACTCATTTATTGCTAGGCAATGAATCAATGCTATCCATCTCTATAGTTCTTCGAAAGGAGCTTTCCCTGTGGCTTTAAAAATCATTTATCAAATTTGTTGTTGCTTCAACCAACAGTAAAGGCGTTACTACTTACAAACATCATCGCTTTTCTACCTATATCAAAGGTCTGAAAGAGTTACCGCAATGGCTTTGTAAAAACAACTGTAAAGATGTCTGTATGGAATCTATCTGTAAGTATTGGATTCCTGTTTTTAATATACTAGAAAATTCTTACAACATAATTCTTGCACGTCCTAAATATGTCAAAGCAATCCATGGTAAAAAGACTGACAAAAGGATGCTAAGTGGATTGCTGATTTGTTTAAATATGACCTCCTTATAGCCGGAAGCTTTTTACCTCCTTTTGCTATTAGCTTAGCCAACTTCGTAACCTCATGCGATACCCTTTTAAACTAACTAATTTTATGTCCACTGAGAAAAACCGTCTTCAAAATTGCTTAACCGTTTCTAATATTCAGCTTGCTAATACTACTTCTGAGATCTTAGAAAAAGTTCCATGAATGTTATTAGCAAATTGTTGGAAAATCCTTTCTATAAAAGAAAAGGTTTGATATTGAACCTTTTATCCACGGTTCTATGAAAGATAAAATCTCTGAAATAGAACTTATTATTAATATATTTATTACACATGAGCAAGCTGGTAAATTAAAAATTATTAAGCAGCACTACGATAACATTGAAGCATGTAAAGCTGAGCTTGAAAATGTTATTCTTTCTCTTTACGTGCCCTACTCAGAAGAAATTAGCTTAATCTTAACTGTTCCGCTCTTTAAGAACATCTTTTCCGCCATTGCAATTGTATCTGAAATAGTTGTCAATATGGACGTGTTCCCAATAGTTAAGCATTTATATTCCTTGGTACAACTTACACCTACTAATAATGAAAGTTCTGGTAATAAAAAGTCAGTAAGAATTTCAATAATAGATTCTACATTAAACCTCCTTTAGTACAATGTGCTACTGCCGTTGTAAAGAGTGAAAAGCATGCTGAATTCAAAACCGCTATTTAAAAGCATCTTGATTACACGCAAGCAATTATTGTAATTACACGAATGTTATGAACTGCAATATATAATATTCTTAAAAAGAAAGAACCATATAATGCAGTTTTATATAAAAAATCTGATGTTCTGCTTGTAAATCGTGAAATTACAGTTGAACAAGCTATTTTATTAGCTAAAACTCAAGGTTATCGTGTTATTATGAAAACATAATTTTTTCCTTATCCATATTCCTTTTATAAATGTCATTAATAGATGGCTTTTTTTGCTATACTCTTTTATTATACTAAATGTCTCGGCTATCTATTTTAGACTTAGTTCCTTCACTTTAGATATTTAAAACATCTGTTCTTTCGCATTTCTTATATATACACATGTACTTATTTGCTATTTCATTCCAATTGAACTTTGAAGATAATTGAAGGCATTTATTACTAATTTGAAAGTAATTTAATAGAATTTTTTCAATTGCATACGCAATATCTTCCGGATTATTAGACGTAACACTATAACCAACTTGCCCCTCTTTAAATTGTCCATCAAATCCTTGTCCTTTAGAATAAATTACTGGGAGCCCCTGACTCATTGCTTCTGCATATACCAAACCAAAAGTTTCCGTTGTTGATGGCATCGCAAATACATCATTGGCACGGTATATATCCAATAATTCTTCTTTAGATTTTGGCGCCATGTATTTTATATAATGTTTGTCCATAATTTGTTGGTATATAGACTTATCATCAATTCTACCAACTACAGTAAATTTAACATTAAAACCTTTCTTTTGTAGGATCTCGATCGCTTTCATTGTGGTTGTTATATTCTTGTTTTTATTAATAACACCTACATAAACCAATCTTAGATTTTCTCGTTCAGGGAAATCTCTTGTATTTCCTTTATTCTCAAGCCAAAACTCATCTATTCCATTAGGTATAATTTCTGTTTTTCCTAATATTTCTTGTTTTAGATTAGCAGGTACATATTTCTCTATAACCGTATTTCTATAGGACTCTGATAAAAAAATTACCTTTACCGCTTCTTTTAGAATCTTAATTCCCAGTTTCCTTAAATGAATCATATATTTTAAAAAAGTGTTGACATCAGTATTTCTTACAGCTACGACATAAGGTGTTCCATATGTCTGTTTAATCTTGTATGCAATATGTCCATCAGTAAATAACGTATGAGCATGAACAATATTATACGGCCTTACATTTAGTGTCTTATTTAAGCTTTTAAATATTTTCGTCTGCTTATAATTATACAAGTATCTGTCCTTATCATTAAAACAAATGGGGTGATAAACATAATCTTTATCCGGTATAACAAACCTTATCTTCCCACTTACAGGCATGAAAACAGTATTTTCAACTCCCTGTACAATCAAACTTTGAATCATTTTATCAAATAGAGTTGTATATAAGTAATTCGAATTAATATGTAGAATTTTCATTTAATCACCTGGTTCCTTAATTGAAGATCTATTATATCAATAACATTGTTCCTCCAATATTTTAACCACTTTCTTGGCTTCAGAAATGTCATTATCAAACCAATTGCTACCTTTAATAATCTCAATTGTTTCTGGACAAAATCTATATTTTATAACTTTCGCTGGTACCCCAACAGCAATTGCATAATCAGGGATGTCATATGTTACTACTGCATTTGCCCCTATTACAGCACCGTCTCCGATTTTTACTCCCTGCAATATTACAACATTTGCTCCCAACCAGACATCATTACCTATTATTGCTGGTGATGTGTTCAAAGAATGCCTAATTAGCTCACCACTTATCTTTTGGTAAGTAGTTATATAATCATAACTATGGTTTCCCTGACCAATCTTTACTCCTGGTCCTATCGAACAATAATTACCAATAATCGTATTATTTAACATAGAATATGGACCAATATAATTATTATTTCCGATTGTAGCATCTTCCGAAATAAAGACACCTTTTGTGTATTTATTATTCTTTCCAATTTTCCCATATACCCCTAATTTCCCTGTTAGTATTCTACTAATTCTAAATATTACTTTAAAAAATAAATTCATATTATCACACGCTCTTCTATTAATTTTTTTATAATTTCCAGTAACTGTATTCTCTCTTCTCCATCTCGAACCTATCAAGAATACTTTTCACATCAATAATAACTTTTTCATTATTAGCAAAATCTCCAAATAATGAATCTATCTTATCCCAACTCATATTCTTAAATTCATCATGAGCCACTGCAAAAACAAGGCAATCAGCATCCTTCACATCATCAAGGTCAATTAGATTTACCCCATATTCATGCTTAGCATCATCTTTATCAGCTTGTGGATCAACCACTATCGGCTTTATTCCGTACTCATCCAATTTCTTTATAATATCAGCAACTTTAGAGTTTCTTGTATCTGGACAATTCTCTTTAAATGTGATTCCAAGTATTACTACCTTAGCTTGTTTTACTACCTTATTTGCAAGAACCAGTTTTTTAATGATAGCATCTGCAACAAACTCTCCCATACCATCATTTATCTTTCTACCCGAAAGTATTATCTGGCTGTGATATCCTAACTTTTCAGCCTCATACACAAAATAATAAGGATCTACACCTATGCAATGTCCACCAACAAGTCCTGGATAGAATTTCAGCGCATTCCATTTTGTATTCATTGCTTTAATAACATCATTAGTATCAATCTCCATTCGATCAAATACCATAGCAAGTTCATTCATGAAAGCTATATTAATATCACGTTGGCTATTCTCTACAACTTTTGCTGCCTCAGCGACTTTAATTGAGCTAGTTCTATGAACACCTGCCTCAATTACTAATTCATATACTTTTGCAATTTCTTCTAAACTTTCACTATCTATACCAGATACAATTTTTATAATTTTCTCAAGGGTATGTACCTTATCTCCAGGGTTGATACGCTCTGGTGAATATCCAATTTTAAAATCTACTCCACATTTTAATCCTGATTCTTTTTCAAGTATAGGAATGCAAATATCTTCTGTAACACCTGGGTAAACTGTGGATTCATATACAACAATTGATCCTTTAGTCAGATTACGTCCAACAATAGTACTAGCCCCTTCAACTGGAGCAAGATTTGGGGTTTTATCTGAATTTATCGGTGTAGGCACAGCTACAATATGAAATTTTGCTTCTTTAATTTTAGTTTCATCTGCGGTAAAGTCTACTGTAGTTTGTTTAATCGCTTCATCTCCTACTTCATTTGTTGGGTCAATTCCAGATTTATATAATTCAATTTTATATTTACTTAGATCAAAACCAATTACATCTACCTTCTTTGCAAATGCAACTGCTATAGGCATACCAACATAACCTAAGCCAATAACTGAAATTTTTTCTTGTTTATTTACTATTTTTTCGTATAAGCTCATCTTATATTTCCTCTCCTTACAGAAAAAGTGTTAATCAAGCTCTTTTAATTAATCCTACCAATGATCCAAATCCATACGATAGATGGAATATAGGAAATAGGATTAGTAATAACGGTATATACTTCTTTTCAGTAGCCACTTTAACAGAAAATATTAAGTTTAGCAGTAAATACAATCCGATCTCTCCTAGAAATAGCAAACCAAAGCCTGGTACCAATACAGTTAATATAGGCATTATTATTAATGATAATAAAAATACAAATGGTATAAAATGTCTTATTGTCATCGCACCAGGACATAATCTCATAGTAATTACATTCCATTTACCATTCTTAATAGCCATATTTGCAATGCCCTTGATACTATCTCTACAGTAATAAGCAAATCTTATATCTTCAGCCATATATATTTTTCCACCATTCTTCCGTATACGGTAATTCATCTCATTATCCTGATTTCTAGTCAACCTCTCATCATATAAACCGTATTTTTCAAACACTTCTCTACGAAAAGCCCCAAATGGAACAGTATCTACATACCCACTTTGTCCATTTGTCCTGAATTGAGAATTACCTACACCAAATTTCGAGGATAACATAAAGGCAATCGCATTTCCTACAAATCCTTTGCTTTTAGTTTCAGCTAAACCACCTACATTATCGGCATCCGTTGTATCAAGATAATAAACACATTTTGATATGTAGTCGTCTATATATTCACTGTGAGCATCTAATCGGATAATATATTTTCCAAGTGAAGCCTTAATACCAATATTCATGGCGTACGGCACTGTTTTATTTACATTGCTATATAATTTTATTAACCCTGGAAACTTATTCATAAAACTTTCTACAATTTCTTTTGTTCTATCGCTAGAACAACCATCTACAAATATCCATTCCATTTGTTCTTTTGGATAATTTTGTTTTAATAATGATAGGATGCAATTCTCAATATATTTCTCTTCGTTATACACAGGCATCACGACTGATACAACTATATTTCCATTTACAGTCTTACTTTCTACGCTATCCATCACATCTTTACCTCACTCTTGTCTGCTGTCACAAATGCAACAGGGTTTTCACTATTCTTATCTCTCTTAATTACAGCTACAACAGTTCTAAACATTGTCTTAATCTCACCAAAGAAACAAAAATATTCGAGGCTTCTCAAATTATACTTCATCTTTCCAGGTAGCACTTCATTAATATATGTTTCATCAACATCCTCAGAGTTTGCCAAAAGCATCTCTTCATCCTTGTATTGTATGCTAGCCTCAGAGGTCACTCCTGCAGGCAATAACAAAGTAGCCCACATTTCATCAGAATACTTATCTACATACTTAACTACTTCTGGCCTTGTCCCTACAAAAGTCATGTCTCCTGTAATGATATTTAATAACTGTGGAATTTCATCCAGACGTAATTTCCTTAAAAACTTACCAACCTTGGTCACTCTAGCATCATTCTTAGTTGTTACCTGCGTTCCAATTTTGTCAGCATCGTTGACCATTGTTCTAAACTTAAAGATCCTAAACCGCTTTCCATACTGCGTTACTCTAACCTGACGAAACATCACTGGTCCTTTAGAGTCGATTTTAATTGCAATACTTATAATAAGGAATATAGGGAAAAGAATAATGAAAGATATAATGGCCATTACCACATCAAATATGCGCTTGGCAAATAGACTAAGACGCTTCTTATATAAAAGTTCATAGTATTTTCTAACATATTCATTTTTCATACATTCTGGCAAGTGTCCCCATTTTTTTAATATCACTTTTTCACCCCTATCGTGCTATAGCAACTTCCCTATTTGGAACTTCATCTATTTCCATCTTTAAACATTCACACACATATTCCACATCACTATCACTTAACAAAGTATGAAGTGGCAATGTAATCTCATTCCTATACATATCAAAGGCATTAGGATAATCGTTTATATCAAATCCTAAACTCTTATAAGCTGTATGCATTGGTAATGGC
Source organism: Alkaliphilus flagellatus (assembly GCF_018919215.1). Taxonomy (NCBI): domain Bacteria; kingdom Bacillati; phylum Bacillota; class Clostridia; order Peptostreptococcales; family Natronincolaceae; genus Alkaliphilus; species Alkaliphilus flagellatus. Next base: position 273,400 of record NZ_JAHLQK010000003.1, on the reverse strand, counting down.
TTATAATGAACATTTGTCGCCACACCCTTCTTAGCCATTCTTTCTATTACCTTATTTCTATAAACTTCATCTTTACCGAGAAGTCTTACTAAATATAAATGTCCACTTGATGAACTATTATCATTATAATGACCTAGCACCTGTATATTTTTATCTTTTAATTCTTTATTATATATCTCAATAATTTGTCTTCTTCTTTCTAATATCTCAGGATATCTATTTAACTGAACTAATCCTAAAGATGCCATAATATCTGTCATATTACATTTGTAATATGGAGCTACTATATCATATTCCCAAGATCCAAGCTTACTTTTAGCTAAAGCATCTTTAGACTGACCATGGAGTGACAAAAGCATAAACTGCTTATAAATTTCTTCATTGTCTATTCCATCAATATTTTTCCAAGTAACTGCTCCCCCTTCAGCAGTAGTCAGATTCTTAACTGCATGAAATGAGAAGCATGTAAAGTCTGCAACTTCTCCACTTTGCTTTCCTTTATATGTAGCGCCAAAAGAATGGGCTGCATCTGCTATAACAGCAACTCTTCCAATTGCTTTTTGTATCCCATTAGATGCTTTAAAGAAAGTTTTTTTATTATTTACAGTTCTGAATATCCTTTCATAGTCACACATAACTCCTGCTATATCTACTGGTATGATGGCTTTAGTCTTATCTGTAATAGCATTTTCAAGTGCATTACAGTCTAAATGAAAGGAATCTTTAGCAGTATCAACTAATACTATCTTGGCACCAACATGATGAATAACACTTGCAGAAGCCGAATAAGTATATGCAGAAGTAATTACTTCATCTCCAGGACCAACACCAAGAAGTCTTAAAGTCATCTCCATACAAGCAGTAGCTGAATTCATAGCTACTGCTTTTGAGGTGTTGCAATAATCTGCAATTTGTTTTTCAAAAGATTTAGTCTTAGGACCTGTTGTGATCCAGCCTGACTTTAATGTATCTACAACTGAGTTTATTTCTTCTTGTGATATATCTGGCGGTGAAAAGTCTACCCTCATTTATGTCTCTCCTTTCATTTACAAATAGTGTTTATTATGATTGTTCCTTATATTTACTCTATTTTCTTAATAATGACTTGTCTAATAACAAAATAGTCTTCACTGTTACCAGGATGATCAAAACGAATATATTGTCTTCCTGGTTCCAAATCTTCTGTTGTATTAAAATTGTAATAATACACTCCATCTTCTATTTCTTCTAAATTTATATCCTCTGATACCTGCGTTCTCCTACCAACCATACTAATTATATGAGATCTTAAGTTTTTCTGAGTGCTTTCTTGTGAAAATACTACTTCCACCTCATACATAGTATCTGGATTTAAAGAAAAAAATTGAGAATATATAAATTCGTTATCTTCTCCTGTATTACTTATCTTTAGACCTTCCTTCTTTATTTCATATTTAATATCTCCACTAGAAGAATCGCTCACTCTCCAAGGCATTCCCACTGCCGTAGCCCCTTCCAAATCCAAATAAGACATATACACTATATCATTTAACTGCTCTAGTTTTTCTGGATTATTGTAGTTATCTACAAAATATTTAGCTCTAAATATATTTTGCAGCGTATTTTGAGTTAGCTGTACAGGTTTTTCTGTTTTTTCATTAGCAACTCTCATTTCATCTATAATACCAATCATATTATTTGTATAGATATCTATAGCCTTTTCTACTTCTCCTTTACCTAGGTAGTAGTTAGCTACTGCCGCATATGCTTCACTTTTTGTTTCATAGCTGTTTGGCTTTAGTGGTGTTGTCTCTGTGCTTTTATCTAAATATTTAAAAGCATCTTCAAAGCGACCTAGACTAATATAGTGACTTGCTGTTTCTTGTAATGCTACTGGCATATATGGCGAATGTTTTACTGCTTTTTTTAAATGATTTTCTGCTTTTTCTACTAAACTAAAATTGTCTGTTTCAAAACCATAGGTTCTTTGCATCTTAGCAAGGTCTATACGCATATTAGAATGAAAAGGATCCAGTAATACTGCCTTTTCCATCTTACTAATTGATTCTTCTATCGGTATTTCATTAATGCTCTTGCCATTATCTACTGATATAGCATATGCACTATATAGAGATATAGAAAACAACAATAACGGTACTGCAAATATTATAGGTACCACTGTACCAACGCTTTTACCTGATAAATCTATTTTGTTTATTCTAGGCTTTATATCTTCAAAGGTTTTAGTTTCCAATAAAGCTATTAGTGCCCAAAGTATAATCGGTATAGAGTGGAATGAAAAGTTAAAGTCTAGTCCACTATGGCCTAGCAAGGCTAATATACTAAAAAGTATAGATATTGTTAAAGTGTCTTTCCTCTTCCATGCTTTTAGTAGGTGTACTACAAAAATAAATATAAGTAGTGCAAGTACTGCTATACCTGTTATCCCTGTTTCTACTAATGCTTGTAAAAAGTAGTTATGCGCTTCTGTACTATTATATGGAAGAGATTGATACTTTGGATATAGTGCCTTCCATGTTCCTCCCCCACCACCAAAAATAGGCTTACTTTTAAATATTGAAAAACTATCCTTGTAATAGGTTAAACGTGTAGCAGAGCTATCTTCACTTAAGTCGATAGAATTAAAACGAGCAATAAGTGACTCTGGTATATACTTATATTTTAATTTTATATTTTCTACTACATTTTCTTCACCATCTATTACTTTTACTTCATTAAAAACTACCTTTGTTTTTGGATATATATTTGTAAAGTATATACTAATATTTTGTGTTGTCTCTAGTGTAGTAAAAGGAATTTCTATTTCTCCATTTACATCTTTATCCCCAAGGGTTTCTATTAATAATTCCTGCTCTCCTGCTTCGTTTACACTATTAATACGTACTCTCCAAGGCCATTGAGCTTCCACTTCGCCCGCTATAGCTTCTACATTTAGCTTAAGTATATAATCCTTATTTCCTTCTATCTCTTTTACTGTTCTTTGTATTTGGTTTGTTTTGTTTTCTGTAGCGGCCATGTTGTCAAACACTAAGGGTACTGTTGTATTAAGAGCCATATAGCCCAAAATTGCTACTCCAATTGTAACTGCTCCTAAGAATCCATAAATAAGCTTATAGTGTTTATCTGCTAGCTTTGATTGTACAAATAATACTATGCTATATAGTACTTTAAAAATACCTATCCCTATAAAAAATACTATTAATGCCTTTGGTTTTGTGTCCGCATCTATAGCCAATTGACTTGTAAATGGCTGCAGTACTAGTATATTTGGCAGTAATGTGGCTACAAAGTAAAGTATAGATGCAATACGATCTTTTCCTGAAAGAAATATTAAATATAATAATGCAAATATAGGGAATAATAGCCACGCCGCTCTAGAGTATGTAAATATAAATGTAAATAACATAACAAAGCCTGCTGCCCCGTATATTAGCTTTTCTATGTATTTTTCTGCTTTATGGATAGATCCATTAACTAAAAAGAACATGGCCATCATAAGTGCTGCTAATGTATTTGGATATTGGAATGTAGATGATATACGATTTCCCATTATAACATCTTCTAGTTTTATATAGCCTGTTGCACCAAATATACCTATAAATGCAACTACTAAAGATCCTAATATCAATACCTTAGTAAAGTATTCTTTATATCTTTCAAATTGTGCCATATCTTTTATCATAAGATAAATTGCATAATAGGTAGTGTAACGTATTAAAATATCTATTGCATCTCTTAGGTCAGCCCATTGAAAAAATACAATAGGAAGTAAATAGGCTATTATAAATAATAAACCTATACAGTCGTATGGACTATTAAATATTATTAATTTTTCTTTATTTCGCTTTTTATTAAGTAAAAACACTACAAATATAGCAAAGGCAAAAATATTACTAATCATTATTTCTTTTTGGAAAAACAGCCCTTGAAAAAGAGGGGCTCCAATAATAAGTATAGAAAGTAATACGAATATAATTTTATCTGCAATCGATTTTTTATCCGCTTGTTTTTTAACCTGATTTTGTGCTTTAGTTCCCATTGTTCCACCCCACTTTATGTATTAATTAGTTGAAGGTATATTTTTCTTTTCTTCTCCACTTGCTTGCCAGTATTCTATAGAAAATGCTGCAAACACTCCCAACATAATACCTAATACACCTGCTATTGCTACGTTAAGTGCTTTTCTAGGTGCAACTGGATTTGTCGTAGGATAAGCTTTAGATACTATTATCATGTTAGATTCTCCAACCTGTGAAGACTCTGTTACTCTTAACTCTTCATGTTTTCTGGTAAATGCATCATATGTATTTTGCGCTATCTGCACTTTTTGGTCTATTAAACGTCCTTCATGCTGTCTTTCTGCAAGCTTTATTTGAAGGTCTTCTACCTCTTGTTGTATAGACTGTATTTGTGTCTTTAGCATTTGTACTTTTGTTTCTGCCTGTGTAAGCTCAACTGCTATTTCAGCTTCTTTTTCCTTCAATGCTATGTATACTGGATTAACTTCTTCGTTATTCATTCTAATAGATGCTATATCGCCTATATTCTCTCCTGTTTTTTCCTTAGCTAAATTACTTAACAGACTATCTTCTAAAATAGATTTCTCTGTTACTATAAGTGGTTTCTCTGCTTTTAACTCATTTTTAACTTTATTAATCGACTGTTGTAATACCTCTCGTTGCAATTCTTCTTGAAATAGACTTGTTTTGTATTCTGTAACTAACATAAGCTTTGCTTCAACTTCTTGCGTTAGTTCTTGTACTCCTTGAGGTTGGCCTAAAAAATCTTTTAGCTCTACTAATGCTTTATCTAGCTGCTCTTTTTCTGCATCTATTTGTGTTTTTATGTATTGGGATGTTGTAGTAGCTTGTTCTTTAGCTTTATCGGATACAAAGGCAACGAACTTTCTTCCTACTGTATTTACTATCTCTGCCGCTAGCTCTGGATCTTTTGCCTGCATTTTTATATTCAATAAGTTAGTATCTTTTATTGTTTCAAGTGTAATAGATTTTGCTAAGCTCTCGATGTCATACTTATCTTCTAAGCCTAACTCTTCAATTGTTTCCCTCATTACCTTAGGAGCTTTTACTTGTTGTTTATAGGTTTCCATTGTCATACTCGGATATTGTGATAAATTACTTAATATGTTATCTATTCCTTCCCCCTTAAGCTGGTTTGGTTGTAGTTTATCTGAAAAGTTAGATGCCATTAAAACCATTCTTGTTTCGTAAACTGGCTCTAGTATAAAAAAACTAACTATTGCGGATGCTAATACTGCCAATAATGTAGTTCCCATTATTATTTTCTTTCTTTTTAATAATATCTCTATCAATTCCCGTAAGCTTATCTCTTCCATACGCTAATACCTCCGATTATTTTTCTTATCAACTTACATATTTCTACATAAATATATAATTTCCTTTTTATTTCTACTTAAAAGCTTTTACTTTCTAATTGTATATTATAAAAAGCCTAAAATCAATGACCTTAGGCTTTTTATTATATGATTTATATGTTTGCTTTATAGGTTATATTCCTCTACCTATTCATAACCTTATACAAAATCTCCGCAGTCAAACCTCTAGTTAGCTCTTCAGTACTATCTAAATTTAAATCCTTACTAATGTTATCAATAACATCCCCTGGATCTAAGTCAAAGGTGTCATCTTCCTTAACCGCCTTCTCTAACCATATTAAAGCCTGTTCTGTAGAAATAAACTCGTCTGCTTGGGAAGAATTTGTAAGCTCTGCATCATTAATAATATTTTTTTCTGTAGCTGCATTAGCATAAGGTGCCCACCAATCTCCGCCAGTACTTGTATCTACGTCTATACCTAATGCAGATAGAAGTATTTTTAAAAACTCTGATTTTTTGATAGGATTATCAGGATAAAATCTAGAATCTGAATGTCCACTTACAATTTCTTTCTCTGCCATATATTCGATAGCTTCTTCTGATCTATGGTCAAGTATATCACTAAAAGTAATTTTTTTATCTTTATCTACCTCTACAACCTTATCTCCTTTTACATAGCTATCTGCTAAATAGTTTGACAGATTAATATCTTGTATTGCTCTTTCATAGCCTTCTCTACAGAGATCTAAATCTACAGGCTCGCCAGTATGCAAACTCCATGCCTTACTATTTTCGAACCTACCATCACTAGACATTTCAAATATCTTCTCATCGTCAATAAAAGACCCTTTATTCATAACATTTTGCTGGGCAACAAAGCCTTCCTCTGCATTTAATAAATCCTGTCCCATTAAGAAATCGGATGAAGGTGCAACTCCCATAATATTTAGCATTGTAGGGAAAAAGTCAAGTTGCCCACCAGTTGTAGATATAGTTTCTTCTACTCCTGCACCTGGAACATGTATAATTAGAGGAATATTTAATAAGTCTTCATAGTTATACTCCCTGTTAAGAAAACTAGAAGCCTGCTTTCTAATTTCAGAGTCATGCATTTCGAGCCCAAAGTGATCTCCATAAATAGCTATAACAGAATTATCGTACAAACCTTCCTGCTTTAACTCTTCAATAAACTCACCTAGCACTGTATCAAAATAATTAATTGACTCGACGTAATTTCCAAGCATAGTATCTTTATACTCTCCCTGTATATTTAATCCCTTAAAGTTTTCTGGAATAACAAAAGGATGATGACTAGTTAAGGTAACAGAAAAACTATAGAATGGCTCTTTTAATTCCTTATAATAATCAATGGACTGCTTAAATAAAGAACCATCTGAAATACCTAACCCAATAACCTCATCACTATTCAACTTATCTACACTAATAAATTTATCTAATCCTTGTGCAGGATATGCATTTTTTCTATTCCAAAACTCGGGATCATTACCATGAAAAGCAATAGTACTATAGCCCTTTGCCTTTAGTGCATTAGGTAGGGTATATAAATCTACCCCCTCATACTCTTTATATGAAAATGATCGCATAGAAGCATACATCGAGTTATGGGATACAAACTCTGCATCAGAGGTATTTCCTCTCCCTAGTTGTTGAAAATATTTATCAAAATAAAAGCTATCTTTGTTAACTAAGCTATTTAATACAGGGGTTATAGGTTTACCCTCAATCTCTTTATTAATAACAAAGTTTTGCAAAGCTTCTACTTGAATAACAAATACATTTCTACCTTTTGCTATACCATAACCTTTTAAATCTTCTATTCTTTTTTTATTTCCATTTCTCCTATCTAAATAGCTTTGCATACTTACATCTTCTAGTTTATCCTGTTTAAAAAACTGTACTGCGTCATGTAAATGGTAGTTAAGTAGACCTAATTGATTAACAGTGTACATGTTTTTATCCACTTTAACTCCATTCAGGTATGATATTGAAAATACCATTAATATAGATGTTACAAGAGCAATTATTCTTTCATCCTTTAGACTTGCTTTAATAGCAATCTTCTTTATCCAAAATACAAATGCCACTATAGGAATATCTATAAATAGAAAAATATCCCCTGGTTTAATCAAGCTTTTTACACTATCTCCTACAGCACTTACCTGTCCCGCAGAATAAATAGAATATATGGATATTGGTACACGGAAATATCTAAAATGCACAATATCCGCAAAAGCTACAGTAGATAACAGTCCATAAATTAAAAATAGCCCTGGGACTCTCCATCGGTCTGGTAATACTAAAGTAATTGTATATATTCCAAATATAAGCAGAAAATTAATACATATAAACCATAGTGATATATCCGCCGCTTCCATAAGTGTCTGTACTACAAAAACCTTTATAAAGGTAATGGTTGCAAATAACAATATCCATATATAGGATTTTCCATATGTTTCTCTTAGTTTATTAATTATATCTCGCATCATGCACCTCTCTAACTAAAGCAGTAATTATTTAATATTTAATTAATATAACTTATATTTTACCACTATGTATGTGAGAGGGCAAACTTTTAAGTCAGTTAAATTATTACATATACAAATGAATGCAATGAGTACTAAGAAAAAATAGTTAAGATCTTTCTATAATCAAACGTATAAATATCCACCAACATAGTTGGTGGATATTTATATTTATATTTGTATATTTAACTATTTCCTTATATAATGTTAGCTTTTACTTATAACTAGCTTTGCTTTACCCGCCAAATTTCTAAACCTTGTAACCTGCTTCATAAATTTTTGAAGCCTTACAACAACATTTTCCTTGTTTCCTTTTTCTACATCTGCAGCAAGTTTTTCAACCATAGGTCTTAACTTAGGAAATTGTGTTAGATATGTTAAAGCCACCCATGTACTATTTTCATTTAATTGATTAACAGCTGCTGGTCCCCAATACATATCATATTGCTCTTGAATAGAGCTATACATAATCTTATTTAATTCTTCTTCAGATAGAAGATTTGCCTCAATTGCCTTATCAATAATATCAGTTCCTGGTAAGAAATTTAGACCATGTAACTGTAGTTCAAAAGGTGGTTCTAGTTGTAAGCAAAGTTTGTAGGTTTCCTTTAAATCCTCTAAGGTTTCAAATGGATGCTGTAGCATAAAGTCATATATAACCTTAGGAACCTTACATTTAGATAAAATACGGCTAGCATTAATTATTTCTTCTTGACTTTCTTTTCTATGGAATATCTCTTTCCTTATTCTAGATGAACCACTTTGAATCCCTACAACAATTTGATAAAGACCTGCTTCTACAAGATTGTTAATAATTCTTTCATTTATCTTTAGTGGATGTCCCCATATTTTGAAAGGGATACCTATTTCATTCTTATATCGTTCTTTAAACTCTTCTATCCAACCCTCTTCATCAGAGAAAATTTCGTCCCAAAAATGAATAACTTTTAAGTTTTTAATAGAAGATTTAGCCTCTTTTAACTCATGCATAACACTATCTACAGAACGAAAACGTACATATTTTCCTTTTCCAGCATAAGTTCTTTTTAAATTAACAGAGCTACAATAAGAACAGGCAAAAGGACAACCTCTAGATGCAGTTAATTCATAGGTAAACCCTTTAGTTTGTGGATCTCCATATCCAATTTCATCGTTATGGATAAAATAAACATTATCCCCACCTATTTTAGGATAACCTAGCTTATCTAATTCTTGAACTAATGGTCTTAATGAGTTTTTAATTAGTTGTTTTTGTTCATTGTGTAATACAACATTCTCAATATGAGAAGGATCTTTACCTTCTTCTAAAGAGTTTAATAGTTCTATTAAAGGTAACTCTCCCTCACCTTGAACAACATAATCTCCATACTTTAATGTTTCTTCAGGGAAAAGTGTAGAATACACACCACCCCAAATAATTGGTACATTAAACTTTTCTCTAATTCTATCATTTACTAAATATACAGATTCTAAATATAGAGAAGACATAACACTTAACCCAATATAGGAGGGCTTAATTTCATTTATTAAATTTTCTAATAAATCAAGTTCCTTTTTACTGGCTTTACTTGGATTAACACTATTAAACTCTTTAAAATATAAGATATGAGCATTATATCCATTAGTATTTAATGCATTCGAAAGATATCTAACGCCTAATGCTTTTTCATTATAAAATCCAATTAGTAGGACATTTTTACCCATTTTTATCCTCCTCGTAAAATACATATAATATATATTAAGATACTTTAACCTAATGTGCTAGTAAATTTAATACAAGATGAATTTATCCATTTATTTTTACAAAAAAATATATCCCTTATAAACTAGAATAGCCATTATTTAATATAATAATTATTCTACCACTGTAGTATGGTAAAAGCAAATTTTTAATACAGTTAAATTGTTACATATTTAAAGTCACAAGGTTTTCATCAATAACATAAAAAGAGATATAACAGGAATTTGTCCTTGCTATACCTCTTTAACTTTATCACTTTCTGTCTATAACTGATTGCTCATTATACTATAAAATTAATTTTTAATACCTTATTATTTATTCGATAAACCATTGAAGACAGTATCGATAATAGGTCTAGAATCAATATCCTTTGGGTTAACACTTTCAAAATATACCTGTAATGCATAATTATGATTGATAGCTCCTAGTATAGAGAATGTTGCTATTCTTTTATTTAAATCTGGCCTAAGTTCACCAGTTTCAATCCCCATTTCCAAAGCTTCATCAATTAGAAGAAATATTGACTGTTTCATTTCAATCATTTGATACTTCATTTCCTCTGACAAAAATCCTGGCCCTGGAATAACATTTTCAGCCATATCCATGTGTTCACTTACAAAGTTTCCATGATGTTGTGCAAAGGCCATTAACTTTTCTTTAACTGTTTCAGCAATATCCATTGCTTCACGTGCCATATTCAGATAAGTTTCTGCCATGTATTTTATCATTTGTTCAAATAAATCTTTTTTGCTATCAAAGTATTCGTATACTGTACCTTTCCCAATTCCTGCTTCTTTGGCTATTACTTCAATTTTTGCCTTATGAAATCCATATCTTCTAAAAATCTTAGTTGCAGCTTCAATAATGTCAATTCTCTTTTGTTCTTTTAAGGAGTTCACTTCTTCACCTCATTTTCTTATGCTTCTGAAGGACTCTTCTTTAGTTTTTTCACTTTAGATTTAAAAGAGTTGGACATATCATCAAATATTGTATATAGTACTGGCACAAATATTAGAGTTAAAACTGTAGATAAAACTAGTCCTCCTATAACTACAGTAGCCATTGGAGCCTGTAGTTCTGCTCCTTCACCTATTCCAAGAGCTAGTGGAATAAGTCCTAAAATAGTAGTCAATGTAGTCATTAAAATTGGTCTTAATCTAACTGGTCCAGCAATAGTAATTGCTTCAGTTCTTTCTTTACCTTCATTACGTAATATATTAATATAGTCTATTAATACAATACCATTGTTAACTACAATACCTGCCAGCATAATTATTCCTATAAAAGCAGTTACACCAAATGCCCTGCCTGTTATGAAAAGAGCTAAAGCTCCTCCAGAGAAAGCCAAAGGTATAGTAAACATAATTACAAATGGATGAATTAAGGATTCGAATTGAGCTGCCATTACCATATATATTAATATTACAGCAAGGCCAAGTGCTAATAAAAGCTGGCTAAAGGCTTCCATCATCTCTTTATTCTCTCCACCCATACTATAATAGTATCCTTCAGGTAATTGGTATTCTTGAAGTTCTTTATTTATATCTGTAACTATACTTTGTAAGTCTCTTCCTACAATTTGACTATTAACAGTTACTACCTTTTCTTGATTTTCTCTACTGATGCTAACAGGGCTTTTAATTACAGATATATCAGCTACCTGACTTAGCGGTATGTTTATTCCAGTAGGAGTAGTTATATCTATCTGCTCAAAATTAGACAAGCTTTCTGTAACATCCCCTACAGATCTTAATACTACATCTATCTCCTCACCATTATCTTTATATCTGGTAGCTGTAGTTCCTGTTGCCGCCCCTCTAACAGCAGAAGCAACTTGTGCAGTCGTTAGACCATAGGTTGCAGACCGTTCCTTATTTATTAAAATTTCTACTTCTGGTACTCCTTCACTAAAACTAGTTTTAGTTTCTCTAGTTCCTTCTACAGACTCAATAATATTTTTAAAGTCATTAGAGATCTCTTCAAGTACCTTTAGCTCACTTCCTTTAATACTTATACTGATAGGACTTCCTGATGTCATCATAGCGGTACTTGATGTTCCTTGTACTGAAATTTCAGCACCTGGAATATCCTTTACAATATTTCTAATTTCTTCTGCAACTTCATCAGTACTTCTATTTCTTTCATTTAGTTTAACTAGACCTACTGAAATCGAGCCACTATTGCTACCAGCTTGACCCCCCATCAAAACATTTCCAGAACTTATATTAGTAAATACTTTATTTATCTCTTTAATTGTTGTTAGTTTTTCTTCAACAATATGTGCTATCCCGTCTATTTTATCAGTTTGAGTACCTACGGGCATACTTATGTTAATTGATATTGTACCTTCATCTGTAGTTGGGAAAAATTCCATTCCTACACCAACCAAACTAGCTATACTTACAACAAATATAACTATTGAGATAAATATAGTAGTTTTTCTACGTTTAAGACTCTTAATTAATATCCCTTTATAGATGTTTTCCATTTTATTAGATATGTTATCAAAGATTTTGTATATAAACTCCAACTTTCTTTTTTTCACATCTGTTTTTTCCGATTCAACCTTTAAAATCTTTGAAGATAACATTGGTATAAAAGTTAAAGACACTATTAAAGATGCTCCAAGGGATAAGGTAACGGTTAGAGCAAAATCTTTAAATATTGTTCCAACCATTCCATCTATAAATACTATAGGTAGAAATACGGCTATGGTAGTTAATGTAGATGCTGTAATAGCCATTCCTACTTCCGATGCTCCTTTTATAGCAGCTTCTTTTCTAGAATATCCTTCAGACCTAAATCGATAAATATTTTCAAGTACTACGATAGCACTATCTACCAACATTCCTACGGCTAAGGCCAACCCACCTAATGTCATCATATTTAATGTAATGCCATTAAAATATAATAGTATAAAGGAAGCGATTAAAGATATAGGGATTGAGGTTCCTATAATAAGTGTTGTTCTTATATTTTTCAAGAAAATATACAGAATAACAATAGCAAGCACAGAACCAATAAGAACATTATTTACTACAGTATCTATAGAGTCTTTAATCATTGTAGAGCTATCTAACACGACATCGATTTCAACATTAGGATAATCCTTCCTAAGGTTTTCGATTTCTTTATTAATCAAGTCTGCTACCTGTACTGTATTTTTACCTGATTGCTTTTGTACCGAAATATTAATACTATCTTTTCCATTAGTTCTTGAAATAGCACTAATATCTTTTTGGTTAAGCTTTACTGTAGCCACATCTTGTAACCTAATAACGTCTCCAGTAGCTAGAGTAATAGGCATATTCTTTATTTCATCAAGGCTATTAAACTCCCCTACAACTCTTACGGCTAGTTTCTGTTCTCCCTTGTTTACATTTCCACCAGGAAGATTCATATTGGATGCACTCAATAATTGAGAAAGCTGATTTATACTTAATCCATAACTAGCTAAACTATTTTGATTAACCGCTACCTCTATTTCATTTACAAATCCACCACCAACACTAACAGAAGCAACTCCATCTAACCTTTCAAGTCTCTGACTAAATGTATCTTCTGCTAAAGATTGTAACCCGGCTAAATCACCCTTAGTGGATATAGCAATCTGTATAATAGGCGTAGAGTTTGGATCTATCTTTAAAACCATAGGCTGAGTTGCGCCATCTGGTAAGACGCCCTTTATTAAATCTACTTTCTCTCGAATCTCTAATGCTGCAAAATCCATATCTGTTCCATTGTTAAACTGTGCAATTACAACAGAACTCCCCTCCGATGATATAGAACTTACAGTATCTATATTTCCTACAGTGGCAATAGCCCCTTCAATTTGTTTGGTAATTAGGTTTTCTATTTCCTGTGGTCCTGCCCCTGTGTAAGAGGTAGATACTACAGCTACAGGTATTTCTATTTTGGGAAATAAATCTATAGGTAACCTAGTTAGTGAAATTACTCCCAAAAGTACAACAATCAAAACTATCATAGTTATTGTAACGGGTTTTTTTACAGCTAAACTTGATAAATTCAATGCTACTCACCCCTTACTACTTTCACTTTTGTACCATCTTCTACATAATGTTGTCCTTCTACAATAACTTGTTCTCCTTCTTTAATGCCTTCTTTTATTTCCACATAATCTCCTGTATCAAGCCCTATAGTTACCACTCTTTCAACAGCTTTATCACCTTCTACTACATAAACTAAATTTTTACCATCCCTATCTAAAACAGCATTTCTTTTTATAACAGTGGCAGATTCTACTTGGTCTAAATCTAATTTCACTTCTCCATTCATTCCAGGCCTAATATTGTTATCTTGGTTATGTATATATACCTTTACAGGGTACAGCTGACTTCTAGGGTCTGCAGTTGGACTAATATAGCTAATGGTACTTGTAGCTTCTTCATTTAATGCTGCTGGAACATTCACTACAACTTCCTGTCCAAGCTTTAGCTTATTAACCATATTTTCAACCACATTCATTTGTATGTAGACTTTATCCATTTGAGCTATTGTAGCTGCCGGTTGTGCATTAGATGCCAATTGTCCTTCCTTAACAGTTAAATCAGATACTACTCCTCCAATAGGAGCTGTTACCACTGTGTTTGATAAATTACTTTGAACCTGCTCGTAGGATATCTCTGCTTGCCTTAACTGGTTTAAAGCTTGCTCATAGCTTATTTTCGCTTGATCAACTTGACCTTTTATTGCCTCTAGACTTTTGTCACTTGCTGCTAACTCAGCCTGTTCCAACTGACTTTTAGATATAGCTCCTTCTTCATAAAGCTTTTTAGTTCTCTCTAGATTTAGTTGGGCATTTTCTATTTTTTCCTTATTTAATTCGTAATTAATATTTGCGGTTTTGAAACCGTTTTCAGCTTGAGCTACTCCTTTATTAGCAAGTTCTACACCATTTGCCGCCTGCTCAACACTCTTTGAAATATCTTCTTGCTCTATAGTAAACAAAACTGTACCTTTTTCTACTATATCACCTAACTTAACATTAATATTTGTAACTATTCCTGGCACCTTTGGTATAACTGCTATCTCTTCATTGGCAAAGGTTTTACCATTAATCTTTATTTCATTTCCAATATTATTAACAGTAGCTTTCTCTATGGCTACTGGTATGTAGTTCTCTTCTTCCTGGCCTTGACTAGCTTCAGTAGAGCTACTGCAACCCGATATTAACCCTACTACTCCTAATAACATTATAACTAACAATATACTAGATTTTAATTTTCTACTCATTTTTTTCCTCCTTTTTCTTGCATTACTATATTCTTGCATTATTATATATTAAAATACAATTTACAAGAGGGCATAAAGAAAACCTTAAGAAAGTCTTAAGTTTCTTCGCCCATATTAAATCCACCACCTCTACCTCCTGTTGGTATTATTAGTCCTTATTTATGTAAATATACAGAACCGAATAGTCGGTCAATACATTTTATTATAGTATATTCTTTTCATAACATCAATAATATTAACAAATTTAAAAATTATAAAGGAAATATGACCCATTAGTAGATTTCTACTAATGGGTCATATATATTCTTTAGTTTATCTCTATATGCCTTAAATACTTAACTTAAGGTTTACCTCCTTCTTAATGCCTCTACAGGTGGTAATGATGATGCAGAAATAGCCGGATATACACCAAAGAGTAATCCTGCACCTAGTGCAACCGCCGCTGCAATACGAATAGCCTCAAAGCTAATTGCTGTTTGGAAACCATAGCTAGCAAATATGCCCATGCCCCATATACCTACAGCAATACCAGCAATAACACCAATAATACTAACGTATAATGCTTCTAATAAAAATTGAGCCAACAGGTCTATTTTCTTAGCCCCTAACGCCCTACGAACACCAATTTCAGATGTTCTTTCAGTTACCGCTACTAGCATGATGTTCATGATTCCTAATCCACCTACTAATAGGGATACAGCAGCAATTCCTCCTAAAAGTAGTGTCATAATACGATTAGCTTCATCTAGTTCATCTACTAACTGGTTTAGGTTTGTAATAGTCATACCCTTTTCTTTTCTAGAAGGTGCCTTATCTTTATCCTTATTTTTATCTGTATCTTCTCCTCCTTGACCAGGTGAAACATTCCCCATTGTTGTTACCATAGTTTCCTGGGTACTAGATCCTTCTGGTGTTGGTGTCGGTGCAGGGGTATCACGACCTCCACTTAGTTCTTTTTTAAAAATACGACCTAATTGAATAGTTGCAAGTTCGGCATCTTCAACTGAATTGGCCTTTCCCCATATTTCTTCTACGGTTCGCTTTTTAGCAATACGTTGAGCCGTTGTATAGGGTATTACTACTTTGTCGTCTATATTTTCAGCCTTTCCTTTTCCTTTAGGTTCTAATACACCTAAAATACGATAACTCTGTCCATCTAATGTAATTGTCTGCCCTACAGGACTTCTACCTCCAGTGAGTCCTGCTGCTACATTATATCCTAGCACTGCCACATATGATCGTTGTTCTATATGGAGCGGGCTAAAAAACTCTCCTGCAGCTTGACTATGGTCTCTAATCTTCGGAAATTCTTGATTAACACCGATAATGTCAACCTCTTTTCTATCTCTCCGCCATCTCATTGCAGTATAGGTCTGTACGACTGGTGTAGCTATTTCTAATCCATTTACTCTTTCTACTAACTCTTGTGCCATTTCAGGTTGAAATTCTAGCTCCGCTTCGTGGGCCTTAATAGAGATTACATTAGTTCCTAGACTTTCAAATTGTTCGATGACATTTTGCCTTGCTCCTTCTCCAATCCCCATTAAACTGACAACTGAAGCAACACCAATAGCAACACCTAAAATTGTTAATGCAGATCGGAATGTGTTAGAAAATACGCCATTTAATGCCATTTTAGCTGTAAACCAACACCGAACAAAAAAAGCGTAAATCCAATTTCGTTTTGGTTTTGACATAATTTCACCCCTAATCTTCTGCCGTTTCTTCCTCAGTTGGCTTGTCTGGTATTAAATTATTATTATTATTTGTTTTATCTTCTTGGCTTGGTAATAAATCCCTACTGCTTCCAGTAATAACAAGATCTCCTTCTTCTAATCCACTTATCACCTCAGCATGTCTGTCATTCATCAGTCCAAGCTCCACATTAACTACTTGTGCTTCGCCATTGGCGTCTAATATCTCTACCTTATGCTTATTTTCTTCTTGGAAAATAGCCTCTATTGGAATAAGTAATACATCTTCTGCAGTTCCTGCATCGATATAACCCTTAGCCTGCATTCCAGGTCGGAGCTGTGGTCCACCTTTTACATCAATATAAACGGAGAATTTTGAAAGTCCACCTCCACCTTCACCTCGAGCTCGAGTAGATACTTCCTTAACCTCTCCTTCGTAGGTTTCTCCTGGTATAGCGTCAACAGTAACCTTAACTTCCGATCCTTGTGTAACATATAATACGTCTATATCGTCCACTTCCGCAAACATACTCATAGATGAAGTTGTATATACATGACCTAACCAATCTCCAGGTGTAGTACTCTCTCCTTCTTGTCGAAACACGTCTGCTACTACACCATCCATTGTCGAAGTAATCTCTAACATAGGAAAAATAGCATTTAGCTCTCTAATTTTTGATTCTAATTCTCGTATTTTATCTAATCTCGTTTGAATAGTTTCTTGTACATCGGCACCAGCCAAACTAATGATTGGATCTCCTTCTTCTACTTCATCCATCTCCTGTACATGAACTTCTGTTACAATTCCTTCAGTGCTACTAGCTACTCTTTCCTGATTTACATATTTTTCTACTATAGAATCATTCATAAAGAAGTTTGTTTGTCCTTGTGGAGTTCCTGTGCCTACACGAACAGACATATTTGGTTGTACTAGACCCACATTTTTTCCTTCTACAGTAGCACGATATATATACCCTTGCTGCTTATCTTCACTTGTTCCAGAAGGAGCAGGATTAGGATTAATTCTTGTAATTATACCTTCGTATGTACCCTCAAAATTAGCAAAATGTATATTTACCTTATCTCCTTTTTTAACACGGCCATACTCTCCTGGTGTTAATCTTAGAGGAATATTATAGGTTGATATATCTACAATTCGATTTATTGTTTGCCCTTGTAAAATTTTATCGCCTTCAACAATATCTAAGTCTTGAACTCTACCTGAAATAGGTGCTCGTACTGTAACACCTTGGGACGGATCAATGTCTCTAATTTTTTCCCTTGGTAAATCTGTTAATCTCATTAATGCTTGTTCTTCTCGCTTAACTTCATCTTCTAACTCAGAAATTTTGTCATTTAGACCAGTAGCGGCTAATCTAACCAAAGTTTGCCCTTTACTAACACTATCTCCTTCTTTTACTAAAATCTGGTCAATAATAAATTCTCCAGAATAACCAGACATACGGAGGGCATCGCTTACACGAATACCTCCACCATCCGATGGATTAAGTTGTCCTATTGTATTTACTCCTACAGATATATCTCCACGTATTACTTCTTGGGTTGCATATACAGGTCCCGCATCTACATCTTGTACCTCAGGAACAAGCTGCTGATAAGCATAAAATCCTCCACCTAATATAATTACAACGACTAATATTATCATAATTGTCCGTTGAAACATTGTTTTTCCCCCTCTACCAATTCCTTATGTTTTTATTGATTGTTTTCTGTTTCCGTATGTTTTATTTCTTCTATGCAGTCTATCTCTCCATCCTTTATATTGTAAATATGATTTCCATACTCGCCTATATCCCTTTCATGGGTTACTTGAACAATAGTTATTTTTCTTTCTCGGTTAAGTTTTTGAAATATAGACATAATATTTTTGCTAGATTTTGAATCTAATGCTCCAGTAGGCTCATCGGCTAAAATCAATTTAGGGTTACTAACAATAGCCCTAGCTATAGCTACCCTTTGTTGCTCCCCTCCCGAAAGTTGGGAAGGCATATGCTTAGCTCTTTCTCCTAATCCTACAGATTCCAGTGCTTCTAAAGCTCTCTTTTTTCTTTCTTTACCTATAACCCCCTGATAAATTAATGGCAATTCTACGTTTTCTAAAGCATTCAGCTTTGATATCAAGTGAAATTGTTGAAAAACAAAACCCATAAATTCATTTCGTATAGTTGCCAACTGAGAATCATTTAGCTTATGTACCTGCTGACCTGCAAGCTTATAGCTTCCAGAGGATGGCTTATCTAAACAACCAATAATATTCATTAATGTAGATTTACCAGATCCAGATGGTCCCATAATAGACACAAAATCTCCATCTGCTATCTCAATACTTATTTGTTTTATAGCTTTAACACTAACTTGTCCATCTTTATATGTTCTTGATATATCTTCTATTTCTATTAATCCCACGGTATCCCTCCTTTTGTGCAATAATCTACCTACTAATATAGATGGCTTGGTTTAGAAAATATTCTATACTCTGATATATCTTACCAATATTTTCCCATTTAGTCTACAGTTCTACATATTTTTTAAATTTCCTTTAATAAAAACAAAAAACCAAAAATCTAGGATGATATTCCTAATATCTGGTTCTTATATTGATATACTTTAACATATTTATTTTAATGACTTTGCATAATAAAAATAACCCATTGGTATTTTTCTACCAATGGGTTGTTTTTAAATTTAATACTTCTTAAAAATATCATTTCCTGATGATGCTCTGCGATAGCTAGCTAAATCTTCTTTATTATAAGTATCATACACATAACCCTCGATATTTACATCCCCTAGCTCATCTTCTATATCATCATAAATGAATGACATAAGCTTTTTAATCTTATCGCTCGACAGCTTACGCCAAGCACTACCATATTCCTTAGAATCTAACTCAATAGAAAAAGTAACATCATTTTTATTACCTTCTAGCTTTATGTATAAATCAATATCTCCAAAATAATCATAGTACTCATTATCTAAATCTTTTTCTAATTTACTAATAGTCTTATTACTTGTATTACTAGTAGTAGATTCTTTTTCTATCTTTACTACTCCTTTACTGGTAGTAGTAAATTCTAATATAGTTTTTTTAGCATCAATATCTTTAATGCTACCATATACATTAGCTCCATCATAAGCATCTAGCACATCGTCTACAATGTCTTGTAAATAGCTTTCTCTCTTACTGCTAGAAAGACCATTCCACTCCTTTTTGTAATCATATAAATCAACATCAATTTTTACATTGACTTTGCTAGCGCTACCACTTAGGGAAATATCAAATTCTATGTTCTTGTATTCACCATGGTCTTTATTTAACTGCTTTTCTAAATCACTTAAGCTAATTTCCTTTTTACTTTCCACTTCTTTTTCTAATTGTTTTAATCTGCTTTGTAAATTCATTATTTCAACATCTCGTTTTAATATTTCAGCTTGAAAATGTTCATTAACTTGTGTAAGGTCATCTGTAATATAAGCAGTAGAAGTTAGTGGATTCCAGTCTACCTTTTTATTAAAAGTATTTGCAACTACACGAAGAGGTATATATGTAGTACCGTCCACTATAAAAGGCTCTATAGTTTGAGTAACATCTTTTCCATTTATTATTATTTTACTACTTCCATACAAAGCTTGTAAAGTTTTTGTAGCTGATGCTCCATATGAAGAAAATCCGAATGCAGTTACTAAAGTCATTGTAGTAACTAATAAACCAATCATTCTCTTTTTCTTTAACATTTAATCATCCTCCTATAAAATATATTCTAATTCTAGTATAATATACCAGTTCTACTTATACAAGGCCTAAAAGCTAAAATTAACCTAGTCTTTTAATACTAAATATCATTAAATATCTATTCTACCTTTATACTAATACCTTCTTCTATGTTTTCATTAGGAGATAGAAGAACCATTTCTCCCTCTTTCAATCCCTTAACAACTTCAACTTGCCTTTGACTTTCTATCCCCTTTTCAACTTCCCTTAGCCTAGCCTTATTATTTTCATTTACAAAAATAAAATCCTTTCCATCTATATTAAATAGAGAACTCTCAGGTACTAGCAGAACATTTTCTTTACTCTCAGTAATAATCTTAATATCTAAATCATAACCAGGTCTAAGGTTTTTTATAGTATCTTTTATTTCAATATCTACCTTAATTCTCTTTTGCTCTATACCTAAATCAGATACTTTACTAAAGGCATTAGGGTGTATTTTTTTTATCACACCTTCTAAATCCATTATGCCTAAGTTTTTATTAGACATTTTAACTACTGAACCTTCATAAACATTGGCTACATCTCCTACTAATACATCACTTTCTATATATAATTCCTCTACATTACCAAGCTGCATAATGTGCATTCCTGGTTGAAGATAGCTACCTTTCTCTACTTCTTTCTGTAATATTGTTCCATCCATACTAGCAATTATAGTAAAATTCTTGCCGGATTTCTCTAACTCCGCCTTCTGTATATCTAGTTGCTTTAGTTGAGCTTTATATTGAACATCAATATTTTCTGATACAGGTTTTCTCATAAGCTCCAAATCTAACTTAGCCTTTTCCAAGCTACTTTTTTCCCCTTCAAGATTTCTTAAGGCACTCTGGTATTCCTCCTGACTTACTGCTCCTGCATCGTATAGTAGCTTTTTATTATTAGCTGCTTCTTCTGCTGTCTTAATCCTTTTCTCTATATCTACAATTTCTAATTCTAACTTTTCTATATTTTTCTCATCTATAGGTTGTTTAGCCTCCTTGTATTGGGCTAATACAGCTGATCTCTGGCTTTCTAGTTCTGCAATTTGCCTTGAGAGCTGTTCTCCATCTAACTTAACCAGTATATCTCCTTTTTTTACTTGATCCCCTATATCTACCAGCACTTCTGTCACCATACCTGCTGTAGGAGCATAAATATTTACCTGATTTTTTACCTTTATTACTCCTAACTCCTCTACATACTTTGCTATATCTCCTTCTATTACAGCCGCTGTACTTACATCTACAGCTCTACTTCCAGTACTTATATAAAATCCTGATACTCCTATTATGGTCACAATAATAGCTATGCTAATAATCTTCTTTTTCTTTGTCATTTTATCCACACCCTTAAAATATATTAATTTTTTTAATATAAGCCACTTAATCTTGCTTGCATTTTTAAGACATATATCTTAAAATATTACAACTTAGGATACTCTACTTTTAAGTGCATCCATAAAGTTTAAATTATGAATCTTTCTAATGGTTGCAAGCTGTGCTATAGTAACAAAAATTATTGTAGCAACGGCTGTTATAATGTAGCTGATAGGTTCTATCATTATTGGAATACTAAATAAATCTGTAGAAACTGCTGATACAATACCAACACACATTCCGTAGCCTATAGGCACTCCTAAAATTACTCCAAGTAATGTCATTAACCCATTTTCCCTGCTAACTAATTTATAAATCTCTTTTTTATCAAAGCCCATAACCCGTAGTGATGAAAATTCCATTGTTCTTTCACTAATACTAATAATAGTTATGTTGTATACAATAGCAAATCCTAAAATCCCACCAAACAACATCATTACTCCCATAGAGTATATAATCATATCCATAAACTCTAAAATACTATTTTTCATATCTTCAACGGATTGTATTTGCCTTATATTTTTTACATGCTGGAGCTTTGTTATTACCTCATCGTCAGAGTTTACTAATGCCCCAGTAATCATATCCTTTTCTCCCAATATATCATTCATCATCTCTATATCCATATATGCATTGCTTCCAAAGTATTGCTCCACAATACCTTTTACTTCAACAAATGTATCTTCTTTATCTGGCATAAAATTTTTTATTAATATTTTGTCTCCTATTTTAACTTCAAGGGAGTCCGCTAATATTTCCGAAAGTATAATTCCATTCCTTGGTAACTCGATTTCTACTCCAGAAGGACTTTTGAAATTATATAGCTTTGTATCCCTTAATAGTCCAATAACACTGGCTGTTCTTTTCCTCCAACCTCTTTTTAATTCGAAAGGAATCTCTGCCTTTGGTTCTATATGATCCACATCAATAATTTGAGATAACCCTCTTATAGCCTTATCATTCATAGGGCTGGCAAAATCTATATTATAATCCATTGTTTGAAACTCCCCATACTGTAGCGTAAACAAACTGTCCCATATAGATGTCATAAATACTGGTACCATGGTTATACCATAGGTTAAAGCAATCCCTAAAACTAAAAATACAGATCGCCTTTTAGTTCTTAATATATTTCTAATTACCATTTTCCAGCTAAATGAAATTCTATTCCAAATAAATTTAACTTTTTCTAACCAAATTCTTTTTCCGACCTTAGGTGCTTCTGGCTTCATGGAATCCGCAGGCAAAATTTTTAAAACACTTCGTGCTCCCATTAGTCCAGATAGTATGCAAAATATACTAGTTAATAATATTCCATAAATAAAGTAGATATAATAAATCTCCATTTTAAGCATCGGAATATTCATATACAAAATATATAAGCTAGTAAATACACTTGAAAGAGGTATGCTTAAAATAATACCAATAATAGATCCTACTAATCCAATCAATATAGAATACTTAGTGTAATGACCTAATATACTAAAATTGTTATATCCTAATGCTTTCATTACGCCGATGTACATCCTGTCATTCCTAACAATCCTAGATAACATAATATTTATAATTACCGCTGCAACTATTAAAAATAATAAGGTAATAGAAGTAGACATTGTCTCTAGGGATTCTACTTCCTGCATCATCATACTATGACTTAGCTGATCTTCTCTTTTAACAGTTCGTCTAACTCCATATCTATCTAATTCATCCTCTATTTCATCTACTATACTATCTATTTTATTTATATACCTATCCTCAATCTTAATCAGTACTTCGTTGTAACTACCTTGATACCCTAAGGCAGACTGTGCGAATTCTTCTGTAACATATATAACTCCAAATTTTTCTGGGGCAGGTAATAATGTCTGTTCATTTTCCATTAAGTAAATATACTCTGGGCTACCTACTACCCCTACTACACTTAATGGGTATTCCGTTCCTCCAATATAGGGCGTAATTGTATCTTCCAACTGCATTCCTCTAGCATCAAAAAACTGTTGTAATACTAAGGTCGATCTTAAGCCCTCTTTTAGATTCTCTCCTTTTATTACATATAAGTCATTAATTAGGTTCTTTTCCTTTGGTAAGGATACTACCCTAACCATAACCTTTTCATTAGGATCTTCTACCCTTAAAGGTACATCTGCACTTATTCTGCCCTGGGCCATTTCAACTCCTTCTATAGTATGGAGCTTTTCTATAGCTGCTTTAGGAATTTTAGAAACTTCTACAAAAATATGCCCAAAATTTGTAGCATCATAATAATAAAGTATTGAATTATTAAGATTATCAGCCACCATACTGAAAGAGACATAGATAGTTAGTGCTAAAACAATAATTATAGATATAGAAATAAATTGCCCCTTAGAATTTTTTATTGATCTTAATAGCCTTACATCTAACTTCTTCATCACCATTCAATCCTTTCAGGGTTGATTGGACTATCATTTATTTTATCTTCAATAATTTCTCCACTTCGCATTTTAATTAATCTGTCCGCCATCTCTCCTATAGGTACATTATGAGTAATAATTACAACAGTTTTGTTATATTTTTTGTTAATCTCTTTTAACAGAGTTAAAATCTTTATTCCTGTCTCAAAATCAAGAGCTCCTGTAGGCTCATCACAAAGTAACAAAGCAGGATTTTTAGCCACTGCCCTAGCAATAGCTATCCTCTGTTGCTCTCCTCCACTCATTTGTGCAGGAAAATGATCTTTCCTGTCTCCTAACCCTACAGCTTCTAATACTTCATCGATATTTAGAGCATCTTTACAAATTTCTGTAGCTAGCTCTACATTCTCCCTTGCAGTTAAATTTGCCATTAGATTATAAAACTGAAATACAAAACCAATTTTTTCTCTCCGATAGGCGGTCAACTTCCTATCGTTATAGCTAGTAATATCTTCACCTTCCATAAAGACCTTTCCGTCTGTAGGTAAATCCATTCCTCCTAGAATATTCAAAAGTGTACTTTTACCAGAACCACTAGGTCCTAATACTACTACAAACTCTCCTTTGTATATGTTCAGATCTACATTTTTTGCAGCAGCTACTGTTACTTCTCCCATTTGATAAAGCTTACTAACATTCTCTGCCTTCATCAAAATATTACTATCCATACTATTTCGCCCCTTTTCCCCCTAGAAGGCCATATTTTAGAAAGTCATAAAAGTTTTCTGTAAAATCCTCTAATTCCTTTCTGCATGTTATTTTCTCAAAAAAATTCTTACTAATACTATCAATTAATGTAATTAGCATATTGGCCATAAAAGCCTCATCTACATCCCTAATCTCTCCTCTCTCAACACCATTTCTTATAATGTCTTCAAATATGATTTTGCTCATTCTCTTTTTTTCTTTCATTAGCCTATCTATAATATATGGATTATCCATAATGTCCTTATAAAAGGTGAGTGAAAATTGCTTTGAATATTCTACATTAAAATGTAATAAAAAATCTATTTTTTCTATAGTTCCATCTATTTTTTTCATTTGATCTTCTATATATATAAATGATCTATCTCCGATTGATTGTAAAATATTTAAAAAAAGCTCTTCTTTAGAAGAAAAATATTTATATATTGTCATCTTACTTATTCCGGCAGCTTCTGCAATTTGATCCATAGAAACTGATTTGTATCCTAGCTCAATAAATAGCTCCTCTGCCTTCTCTATTAATCTATTATATTTTATTTCACTTTGGCTAATCATAATTTTCCTCCTCGTATAAACATAAAAACAAATAGTAATTGTACTATTGTACTTTATTAGTATAATAGTATTGTATATTTGAAAAAAATATTCTGTCAATACTTTATTGTAATATATAAAAAAACATATCATACAAATTTGTATGATATGTTTTTATTAAATTATATTATTAATTTGTTGTATTTAATGATTATCTAATAATTGTATTTCTATATTAATTGAAGCTAACCAATTTACATACCGCTAATAGGAGTTTTTCCAATACCAATACTATATTCATAATCTAATAAAGCCATATTAAATGCATGAATTTGGCTAGATAAGTCTTTCTTTGCACTCATTAAATTAAGATTGGCTTGTAATACCTCTATAGAAGTACCTTGACCTAGATCTAAACTTACCTCTGCTAAACGTGCCATTCTTTCTGCTTGCTCAATATTTTTTTCAAGTGTCTTAATTTGCTTTTCAGCTGTTAATAAGTTTAAATAAGCAGCTCTAACACCCATTTCAACTCCATTTTTAACAGTTTCTAAATTTTTTGCTGCTTTTGCTACTTCTGCCTCTTGCTCTTTGTATTTATATGTAATATCAGGATACTTAATCTTTATAGCATCAAAGGTTAGCTCTGATAGTTCATAGCTTTCTTGTCCTATCTTTACCATTGTGTTATTCTCTATTGCTTGTTTTATAGACTCTTTTATATTAATAGGCTCATATTCCTTATATTCTATGCTGTCTATTAAAACAACCTCTTTGTCAAATGTTAATCCTGATGTATTTTGAAAGTTCATTAGCTGTAAATCATAGTATACTTTAGCAGAGTCATATGCAGTTTGGGCTTTAGATAAACCCATTTCAAGCCCTAATAGCTCTTGCTCTGAAATAATTCCAACATCATACTTTAACTTCCCACTATTATATTGCTTTTGAGTTAGATTAAGATTTTCCTCAGCAATTTCAACCTCTTTCTTCACTTGAGATAAATCAAAATAAGATTTTTCAACATTATATTTAATTTGATTTTCTTTTATTTTCAAATTCCACTGAGCTACTTGATAAGTTAATTCAACTGATCTTCTAGGAACTCCTGTGTCTATTAGTTCTCTACTAACAGAGTCTATCTCTCCTGTAGGTATATCATCTATAATTCTTTCGTTATTTTTTGCATCTTTTATCCCTTGCTTATAGGCAAGTTCTGCTTTCTCAAGTTCTATATTTTGAATTATTATATCCTTACTATTTTCAAGCGCATATTCTACTGCTTCTTCTAAGCTTAAAGTTATTGTATTCGCTTGTTTATCTATGTATTCCTGTTTCACACTTTCATTATACTCTTTCCCTGTAGCTTGTTCTGTAGCAAATGTAGGTACACCGTTACTTACTACGGTTAAAGTAATTAATGTACCCATTGCAATAAATTTTTTGAAATTCATTTTCGGCCTCCTCTTTTTCTTTATTCATTACGTATTAAACTTTTCTATTATTATATACCTTTAGTTATTCTTTTTCCAGTAACAAGTTATTAAAAAAGAATACTATTGTACTTTATTAATATAATAGTATCATATATTTTAAAAAATTTTCTGTCAACAATTCATTTTTTACAAAAATTATATAATTAATTCACTAAATCAAAAAAGACAGTAGGCTTTTCTTTCTACTATCTTCTTAATAAGTCGATATTTATCACTTGAAGTTATTTATTTCTATTTATTTTGTATAATACTATTTAGGAACAGTCCTATTTAGTAAGGGTATCTTTTGAAAAATAATTACTACAAAATAGGATAGTAAAAATGTGATAACACTTACTAAAGGTATTCCTATTATAGGATTAAATAAAAATGAATCTAGGGTTATTCCAATAACTCCTGATGATATAATGTCTAGTACAAGTAAATGCACTAAGTATATCCCAAAGCTTGTATTACTAAGGGTTAAAATAAGCTTATATAAATATAATTTTTTATTAATGAATTTTTCCCAATCAATATTTTTAAATAACAAAAATATACTTATACTCATAAATATAACATTAGGTGCAAAGTATGAATAAAAGTGGGGCACATAGTTTCCATCATTATTTTTAGTGGTTATGTATGTACCAACTATAGTTATTATTAACCCAACAAAACCAAGGATATGTATTATATTTACTAGCCTTTTACTAAGATTTGTCCTATCTAAAAATAAACCTAAAATATAGTATCCAATGCTCCAATGAAAAAAACTTAGATTAAAACCTATTTTTAGGTTAGTAAACTTTTCTAAAAATCCTATTATACCATTAGCCAAAAACCAAATGCTTAGAAAGTACTTTACACTACAATTCTTATCATTATTTATGTAAATTTTAATAATAGGCGTAACTAAATAAAGACCTACTATAGTGTAAAGATACCACAGATGTATATATATATTATCTTCATAAAGATTTCTTATAAAGGTTTTAAATAGGGATAAGTTCCATCCCCAAAGCAAGTTGTTATACCAGATCATATATATAAAGCTCCAAAAAATAAGAGGAATAAATATTTTTTTTAGTCTTTTATTTAGAAACGGAAATATTTCTATTTCTTTATTATTACCTAGCATTAGCTTTCCACTAATCATTATTAGGACAGGTACACACCATCTAGTAGCAGAATCTAATATGTTTCCTGCCCACCAACTTTTAATTCCATTAATATATAGATTTTCTACAAAAGGTGCGGATACATGTAGTATTACTACTGTAAAAATTGATACTACTCGCAATATATCTATATATAGAATCCTAGAAGCTTTCTTATTACTGCCATTTAATTTCATTTTTCCCTTTGCTCTTAGTACCTTTATCTATTATTGTTCCATTCTCTCCCTCTACTAATATCTCTACATTATAGTAGTCATATATCTCGCCGTAGGATTCATCTGTAGGGCCTTTTAACCCTTCATTTACTGTATATCCAGATAAAGCCTTTAAAAAAGATATGCCTATTTCCCTTACTCTTTCTTTTGGTACATCTTTATTTATAGGTATTAGGTATAAAATTAACTTGTTATTTTCCACGTAAGCCTCTGCATACTCTATTTCTTTATACTTTTCAATAATACTAGCACTTCCTGTAAGAGTTTCTTCTGTTATGTTGGGGGTCTTCCCTGGCACAACATTATTATCTGGTACAACATTATCTGGATTTTCATTACGGACACAACCAATACCGAAAGCTAAAAATAAAATAATACAAAGTAAAAATAACAATTTTTTCATATGTAGTGCCTCCTCTTTAAACCAAGTAATAGTTTGCAATATTCCTTTGTATTATTATGTCCATAAAAACTCGATCTAGTCGCGTCGTAATAATAGTATTTAAAGGCAAAATACCTGTTACATAAAATTTAGCCATAATGAAAGCCCAGAGAATAATTCCTAAACCTAAGATTATATTTAATAATTATTTGTTTTTTCATTTTTGTCCTCTAGCAACAGTTGATAAAGGGCTATAAGCAAAAAAAGTTCCTTAGGATATCCCAAGGAACTTTCTAAATGGATTGCTTAATTACTATTTTTCAATTTGATATATAGAATCAACTGTCTTGTTTTTTGTTAATACAACTTCAATCACTTTATTTCCTACTTTTGCTATTGCATTTCTTACTGGTGTTGTATTATCTCTAATACTTTCAACAACTTTACCATCAATGTCTACAAAAATAGTATCTTTAGTAATTTCATACTCAGTAGTTACATTCCAATTATTATCTTTATCTTTTACTTCGAATGTAATTTTTGTTTCACTTGCATCATATTTACCATATACTTTAGCTGTTACAGTTCCTTCTGGTGTTGTATTTCCATTACCAGCTTCTTTTGTAAACTCAGTTGTTACTACAAGTACTTGTATTACTCCATCTTTATCTTCTACGAAAACAACTGTGTCTTTGCTAGAAATTCTATTTAATCTTGAAGTTCCATCTAACTTACCATCTTTATCTACTTGGTAGATTACAGCATTCTTATCAACTAATTTCCATTTTCCACCAATTTGTAAGTAATCAGAATCTCTAGCGTCTACTTTAACTACCTCAGATTTATCATTGGCATTAAAGCTCTCTATATCTGTTACTTCACCTTTGTTGTTTAAGCTAAATTTAACTAAATCACCTTTTTTAACAGCAGTTCTACTATCAACAATATATTCTACTGCTTTTGCTTCTCCAGCCACAGCGATTTCAACTCTATATTTTCCACCTTTGCTGTTTACATCACCAGTTACTAATCCGTGTTTCACATCATCCTTAGCTTCAAATGCTGGATTAACAAATACGATTAAATCTGCGTTTTTACCTTCTTCACCTATTATAATCGCTTGTTCTCCTGCAGCGATGCTTCTGTTAACAATGTCATCATACTTAATTAGAGAAGGCTTAAGTTCTTGTTTTTCTTTATTATTAAGAGCTTTAACTACTACTGTGTTTTCTCTAATATAGTATTTTTTGCCGCCAACTGATACATATTTATCTTTAGATTCCTTAGCATCTAATGTGCTTTCAGTAGCGTTTGCTTTTATTTCACCTTTAGCTATTTCTCCATCTTTGTTTAACTTAAACTCTACTGCTGTGTACTCGTCTTTATTTCCTGCTTTGTCTATATTTTCTATCCAAGTACCTAATTTTCTTGCATCTGCTCTATCTTCAAATTTGTATTCTATTTCTTTACCTTCGCTAGTGAATACTGTTAATATAGGGCTTCTGCTGTCATCTTTTAAATGAGTAGCAAGACCATATACAGTATTGCTTGTAACGTTAGCATCTGTTGTTAACACCATAGCTTTTCCAGCTAAGTCAAGTATTACCTTGATTTTCTCATCAACGAAATCTTCAATATCATTTTCACTTGTTGCGCTATCTGTTAACCATTCTTTGTACTCTTTTCCTTCGTTGTCAGAGTAAATTGCTATAGGAGCTTTTCCGATGTTCTTTCCATCAATAGTAAGTCTACCGTCTCTTACTCTTACAGATTCAAGTTTTCCTTCTACTACTTCATTTTTGATTACGATGTAGTAGTTGTCATCTCCATCTATCCATCCGAATACTGCAGTTCCTTCTTTAATATCTTTTAAAGAAGCAGCTGAGAAATCAGCATTAAATACATAAACTTTTTCTGCTTTATCAAGTTCAATTAAGTCTTCGTCTGCAGTATCGATGCTTATGAACTCAATTTCATCGTCTTTCACTTTTAAAGCCATACCTTGCATTTTTGCATCAAACTCAAAGAAATATGCAAATGCTACATCACCGTATTCATCTAATACAACTCTACCGTATGCATAGTCTTTAATTTCGTCAAAGTCTTTTGCTTTTACTTCTTTATTATTTACGTATACTTTAGCGTCGTCAGCCCATTCAAACTCATCATCTTCAACAACAAGTTTTACTTCTTTTTCACTTGCTCCAGCTTTAGCAACTGTATCGTAAATAACATCTTCTTCGTCAGTGTCTACTTCATATCTAAATAATACATCATCTTTATCTTCCCAAGCTGTTACTTCTAATCCTAATAAAGCATCTACATCTATGTCTTCAGATACTTTG
The DNA here is from genome assembly GCF_018919215.1 of Alkaliphilus flagellatus. NCBI lineage: Bacteria > Bacillati > Bacillota > Clostridia > Peptostreptococcales > Natronincolaceae > Alkaliphilus > Alkaliphilus flagellatus. The sequence continues at coordinate 242,372 of NZ_JAHLQK010000003.1, read as the reverse complement.
TATTTTTCTGTTGTTGCTTTTTTGTCTTCTACAATAGTAATTTCAATTTCATTAGCTTTTAATCTGCTGCTTACTCTGAAGTTAGCTGTTACTCTACCTTCGATTTCATCAATACCTAATTTGTTTGTTAAAATTGTTTGTTTTTCTGTACCAGTACCTTTTTGTCCAGAAACTACATATTTCTTTTCATCACCATATCCAGTTTGGATCATAAGTGGTTTTGTTAAAGCGTTATCTAATAATTGGAATACAGCTCCTCTTGTAGCTGCTTCTCCTGTATTTCCTTTAACGTGATCTGTCATATCAATATCTTGCTCTGCAACTACTAAGTAACCTACTGGGTATCCACCTTTTTCTTGTGCAGCAGGCTCATATCCTAAAATTCTAACAAGTAATGTAATTGCATCTTCGTATTTGATATTGTCTCCAGGTCCAAATTTACCATTTCCGTAACCTTGGATATATCCTAATCTAGTAGCTACGTTGATTGCTCCTGTAGCCCAGTCATATCCGTTTGTCATTGTTACGTCTGTAAATTGAGTTTCCCCTTTTGCTACGTTAGCAGAACCTTCTAATCCTAAGGCTCTTACTACTAATACTGCAAATTCTGCTCTTGTGATGCTAGCATCTGGAGCGAATCCTCTGTCGTCACCTTTAACGATACCTAGTTTGTTTAGTCTTAGGATAGCTTTTTCGTTTTGGTGTCCAGCGATATCACTACCTGCTGCTGGAGCTGCGAAAGCCATACCGAAGCTTCCAAGTACCATTGAAAGTACAAGTATAAATGATAATACTTTCTTCATTATGTGTTCCTCCTTCTTGATATTGGTTTCTTTTTTAGAGTGGGTTAAATTTTAAGCTTGGTCGTAACCCCTCTCATAAAAACCGACCAGCTTTAAAATTATATAGATGCGACTACAACCGTTTTATGTAATGTCATCGCATACTATATCAAGAATTATACCATCGACCTATTACTTGGTCAATGTAAAGATGAAGATTGTAATATAACTGTAATATTCTCTTTAGATAGTTAGTTATTCAAGCATTAGCTCTCTAAGCAACCTTCACACTAACAATTATACACCTAAAGCGGTAAAAATACCATTACAGTATCATTACAATTTACTTTCATCTTTGTTACTACCATTATAAATTGACGGTATAATCCGTAATACTTAATATATATTCTTTACTTTTGTAAAAAGTCCTGCTTGTACATAAAATTTTTTTATTTTTAATTTTTTTTTGTAATATAACCTTAATATAACACTATCTATACATCTGTTATAATACTTATAAGATCTTTAGTTGTTATGTAATACGAAAGAGGTGAGCACTATGAGAAAGATCTTATCTGTTTTTTTATGTTTTTTATTGTTGTTTAGTTTTTCTCTAAATGTTACTCATGCTTTATCTGTAGAGGAGCAGGCAGGAGAATATTTAAGAAAACTTGGCCTTTATACTGGCTACGAGGACAACACCCTAAGGCTTGATAAAAACATTACACGGGCTGAATTTGCTGCATTAGCAGTTAGAATAGAGGGCCTAGAGAATTTACAAGAGAGCCGTAAGGGAAATACAGCCTTTAAAGATGTGACAGCAAATCATTGGGCTTCTGGCTATGTTAATATTGCTACTTCACAAAATTTAATTAAAGGGTTTGAGGACAAAACCTTTAGACCTGAAGAACAAATCACATATGTTCAGGCTCTGGCTGTTATTATTCGTATATTAGGTTATGAAAAGTACGTTCAAGGCGAGTGGCCTAATAACTACATTAATAAGGCTAAGGATTTAGGACTTGATAAAAACATTAAATTATCTCCTAATACTCCTATTAATCGTGGACAAATTGCTGTTATAGTTAATAATGCTCTAACGGTTCCAGTGACTAAATAATAGTTATTAATTCTCCCTTAAATAAAATAAACAAAAGTAACCCCTTCTTCGATAATGTTTCGTAAGAAGGGGTTCTTTTTTAGTTTATATATTTTTTATAGTTACTTAGTTAACCTCCCAAACCTTGGTTACTAGTACTGTTAAATCGTCAGTAGCTATGTTTTGAGTAAATTTAAGAGCATTGTGGAGTATGCCGTCTGCAATTTCTTGGGGATTTAAAGACTTAGTATTTTTTAAAAATTCTATAAGCCATTTTTCTCCCTGCTCTTGATTGGAGTCTATTATTCCATCTGAAACGGTAATTATAAGATCTCCATCTTCTAGGTTTTGCATATTACCTTCAACCTGTATATCCGTTAAAATACCTATAGGTAAAGTAGAGGATGTAATTTCATCTATCTTTCCATTTTGACGCTTTATAAAGCTTGGCGAACTTCCTATCTTAATAAAATCTGCCGTTCCTTTATATAGATCAATTAATGTCATATCTAAGCTGGCAAACATTTCGTCTGATGACTTAAGCATTAACATTGAATTGATGGTTTTAATTGCAATTTCTCTATGAAAACCTGCCTCCATCATTTTTTCTAACATGTCTATAGTAGCACTGGACTGTAGGTGTGCCTTATCTCCTGTACCCATTCCATCGCTAAGGGCTGTCATATATTGTCCATTTTTCAATTCCATAAAGGTATGGCTATCCCCTGACAGCTGGTTTCCTTCCTTGATGGCTACTGCAGATTTTGTACATGTGGCATATTTGTTGGCTTCTACCAATGTAAAGCTGCAACTTTCATTACCTTCTTGTCTACTACAGTTACGGGACTTTTTAACAAGTGTTGCTCCTACTGCCCCAGATACTACGGAAAGGAATTTATCATTACAATGGTCACGATTGTAGCATTGTTTTTTATCTACAACTATTTCTAAGTTTCCTTTCTCACTATTAGATACCATAATGTTTTTTACGGATAAACCTGCCTTATCTAAAGCAACATAGATAGAATCTTCTAAGTCTACATCGAATTGTACCTTATCGTTAACATTTATAGCCAGCTCTTCTATTACTTTAGCTACACCTCTTAGCTGCTCGCCTACCAGCTCTCTGCTTTCTATTAACCTTTGCTTCCATACCATATTTAAATAACTAAGTTCATAAAGATGGGCTATTTTCTCCATTACTGCCTTTATCCTAATGCACCGTTTTTGCATAGGCTTTGGTATATCATCGTAATGTAGCATCCCTTTTTCTTCTATATAAATTAACATATCTAACATTCCCTGATATGTAGTGTTAAAGTTCTGATCCCAGCAGCTTCTTTTCATACCGCAGTTATGACATACATTGTTTGCTACTTTTTCAATTAATTTTGATAAATCTTCATTAGCGAAAAGCTCCTGCTTTTCTGATATTTTTTCGAAGGTAGTAGAAAGTTCTCCAAAGGTAGTAGCACATTCCTTTAATTTTTCGTATGTAAGTTTTCTCATTCTATCGCTATGGGTCTTACTGGAGTTTAAAATACCTGTGCGAGTATTGCAAAACTTCTCCATTTGAGAAATCCAAGTATAGGGCAGAGCTAAAAATAATACAAAGGCTACTGCGACTTCTTTAAATTGAATAAATATTTCATAATATCCGTTAATATAGAAGGTTAGTATTGCATTTCCCATTAAAAAGCCGAAGGCACTACCTACCTTTCCTATATCTTTAAATATACCTGCTAAAAGACCGGAAAATCCAAATATACCGATAACAATTGGAGTACTGCCTGTGGACATACTTGTTATTAGCCCTAATGTTATACCTACAGCGGCACCTATACTTGCTCCACCATTGTATGCAAATAGAATTGTCATTAATATTCCTAAAATGTTTCTAAGGGAAAGCCCCAATATATATACTTCATTAATACCTGATAGTACTAAAGCTGTAATAATTGCAATACAGATAATTTCTTCTGTAGATAGTATCTTCCTATTGGTATTTTGTAATGCCACAGGAATGGCATAGGAAGAGATGTATACCACAACAAATATTACCAAGCTTTCGAAAGCAACTATTATCCAGTCGTATAGATAGAACCCGGTAAAGGATAAAAATAATGCTGTGGTTAGTAGATAGGCGCCTGCCCCTACTAATGATGCTTTAAAAATTTTTGTTTTTCTTAAATCTAGTACGTATTGAAACAGGCAATATATTACTGCCAGTGCAAATCCGTATGGTATACTACTGGAAAGCCCTTGGACTGTAACTATTCCTAAAAATGTAGTTATTCCTAAAAGTCCATATTTCCGATCTCTTTGACTAAGGGCTGTAAAAAAGGCTATACCAAAGGGTGTTAGTCCCTGTAGTATTCCTGCTCTTCCTAGTAAGAAGGCTACTAGATGTAGGAAAACAATATTTACATTAATACTAGATAAGGGCATAGTTTTTATTTTGCCTATGGGTTTTACACTTTCTAGTTCTACATAGCTTCTTTGGTACGGGAGTATTGTTGGTTTGTCCGCCATATTATTAACACCTTCCTATTTTGATTTCTTATAGAAAGTGTACCAAATATGTTTTAAAACTTTTGTCAACATTAGTGGACTAGCTCTAAAAAGTTTTTGACAATTATCATATGGTTTTTGACAAATTGCTTCAAATATGTGGTATGTAGGACATGTTATATATACTATATGTATTGTTTTTAGTTTTACCCTGCTGTTTATTTGACGATACCTGTTATCTAATAGGGAAAAGTAATCCTTCTAAGTTGTCATATTCGCTAACTGTAATTTCATATATATTTAAGTTATCCATTATTACATTTAGAATAGTGACCCCTGCTACAATTATGTCTGCTCTTTTATGATGGATACCTTTTAGTTGTTTTATTTCCTCTACTGTTAAGTTTAGTAATTTTTCTTTTAATGTTCTTATATCCTTTAATGTTAACTTGTAGTTATGTACTTTATCCATATGGTATGGGTCTAACTGCTGATGTAGTGCAGCAAGGGTTGTTATAGTACCTCCTATACCGACTATTGTATTTGGGTTATCTTTTTTAATTTCTTCTACTACTTCCTTTACTATTTCATATATAGCCACTTCCATTTCTTCGTATTGCTCTTTACTAATTGGATCTGTTGTAATATACCTTTCTGTCATACGTACTGCCCCTACATTTAGGCTTATGGTTTTTTTAAGAGCATTGCCTTCGCCTAATATAAGCTCTGTACTGCCTCCACCTATATCTATTACTACTTGTTTGCCTGTCTTGGACTTTAGCCCCATTGCTACTCCTTGGTATCCAAGCGCTGCTTCTTCTTCCCCACTTATTATTTCTATGTTAACCCCTGTTTTTTCGTAGGCTCTTTGTATAAATTCTTTACCATTTGTTGCATCTCTAACTGCACTAGTTGCGATTACCAATATTTTTTCCGCTCCAAAATCTTTTGCTTTCTGAGTAAAATCATAAAGGGCTTCTACATTTCTACTCATTCCTTCTTCGCTTATTAATTTATCTTTATCTACTGAGCTACCTATACGAGTTGGGTTTATGTATTTTGATCTACTTATTATTTTTCCAGCTTCAACATTAGCTAATAGTAGTCTCATAGAATTAGTTCCTATATCTATAGTAGCGTATTTATTCATAAATATTCTCCTTTTTAACTTATCTCTTAAATACTAAAAAGCCAGGGGTTTGCCCTGGCTGAATTTACTAGTCTCTTAATTTTTTACCACTATAGCCGTTGCCACGTCTACCGTCTTTACCCTTTGATTTGATTGAAGACATTTTTTCTTCGCTATCTTTTAAAAACCTACTTAGTTTATCTTCAAAGGACATTACGGGTTGTTTTTCTGTAGGATTATTCCAATCCACTGTTGCAGGCTTTATGCTTTTCTTTTTTGGTAAAGCTGCCTGTTTGATAGACAAGCTAATTTTACCATTGGATTCAATGGATAATACCTTTACTCTAACTTTTTGCTGGGTCTTTAAGTAGTCATGAATATTTTTTACATAGTCATCTGCTACTTCAGAAATATGAACCAGTCCTGTTTTTCCTTCTCCTAGATCAATAAAGGCACCGAAGTTTGTAATACCTGAAACCGTGCCATCTAATATAGCTCCTACCTGTGCCGGCATAAATATAAAATCCTCCTTCAAAATACGTGTATATTCGAAATATATTATATCATAGAGTTGTAAAAAGGTATACACCTTTTTATTTAACTGCTTTTCCCAAATCTATGAAAATCATCTCATCCTTTTTTACCATCTTTAAATGTTCTCGGGCAATCTTCTCTATATACTCATCTGTGTTGCTGTTTTCTATCTGATCATTAAGGGACTTAATGTCTTTTTGTAATACTTTAAGGTTTCCTGTTAAGGCTTCTTCGCGGGCATTTAAATATTTCATCTCTTTATACTGATCATAAAAGGTAGAAGTAACATAGAAAATAGCAAAAACAAATATTACCCTAATTATAAGTTTGCCATAGTTTCTTCTCCTTTTAGATTTTGCCATAAAGATGCCTCCTCCTATACTATTTCTTTTTAAAGTATGTTGCAAGTGTTTTTTTAGTATCCTTAATAATATTAGCTGGCAATCTTCCAACTCTTCTTGCTTTATAGTATACTGGTTTTGCCTTTGTTTTACAATAAGAACAAGGTCCTGTTATTAGACATAGTACGACATCGAATGGATATTTAAGGACCTGATAAAGGTCATATATAAAATTTTTTATAGTTTTTAATAAAAATACTAAACTTTTTATTATCAATTTACTTAATAAACCTTGATAAAAAATTGATCCAAGTATAAATCCTAAAAAGTTGTAAAAGCGTATCGCTCCTTGGTTACTAAATATAAGTACGTAAAATGCCACAATGGAAATAATGCACCAAAATATTAGATCCTGTATCATGGTAGCCATTTTTTTAGGCCGAAATAATCCTCTAAATATACGATATATATCGTACATAAACCCTATTAGTATACCTCCATAGATAGTAGCAAGTAATATATAGCTCTCTTGTAATATTGAATATATAGTCAATTTTATCACCCCGAACAAGTTTATTTTACTTGATATATATATATTATGTGACTACAACTTGTCAGGTGACAACAAAATTGCCCTATTGCTTTAGCAATGTTTCATGTCGGACTTAAATTTCCTAAGCAATTAAAAATAACTATCAGGATTAACCCGATAGTTATCTAAACATTTTTCCTAAAAATCCTGCTCCCTTTGCTCCAAAGCTTTCTCTATCACTATAGCCTATGGAATATACTGTACCACTAATTGATACATTTCCATCCTCTACGTTTAGCTTATTAACATCTAATTCTTCTCCTTTAATAGTTAACACTCCTGCTACGGTTTCTAGTATTATCATTTCACTATTAAAGTTGTTAACGTGTTCTACACCTGAAACGCTAAGTTTTTCTCTGTTTTCTAATATTATACTATGGTTTCGAGATTTATTCGATCTTCTTTCTTCCAATGCACTCACCTTCCCATTCTTAGTCCTTTTACTTATTATTTATGAATGGAAATGGTAAGTTAGAACAACTACTCCCAAAGTTTAACTATTTGTACATTTTTAAAGTAATGATTAATAATGTCTTCTGCCTTTTTACCTTCTTTAGCCATATTATAAGCACCCCATTGACTCAGGCCTACTCCATGGCCATAGCCTATGCCCTTCATAGTTACTTTATCTCCTGTTACTTTTATGGATTCTAGCTTAGTTGATTTCATTTTAGTACTATCTAATGCTACTCTAAATCCAGCTGCTTGTACTGTTTCATTTCCTATTTTTAATTCTGTAGCCCTACCTGAAGGTCCTCTATTTACTACCTCTATACTATTAAAATCTCCTGGGGTTTTTCCTATTTTTTGCATAGCCTCTTTTATTTGTCCTTTGGTAAATGTAGCTGTCCAGCTAGCATCTTCTGGTGGAGCTTCTGGAGAATCTGGGGATTTAACTACTTGAATATAGGGAGGTTCTGCACCTTCATATCCTAGTCCTTCTTTAGCAGCGGCTGTCATTCCTCCAGCATGGGCATGAAACCATGCCTTAACATACTCACCATCAGCTAATAGCACTTGTCCCCTAGTATTTGCAACAGCTTTTATTATTCTTTCATTCACTTCTCCCGCATTCCAAGCCTGAGCTTCTTCTATATCTGTAGAAACATGGGCACCTTCATATTTAGATTGCCCCTTTTCTGTAATAAACTCCATAACGAAGGTTCTTGCTAATATGGCTTGAGCTTCTAAAGCTTCAGCCGGGAAATTATTACTCATTTCTCCAGCCAGTACTCCAACAACATAGTCTTCAAATTTCATTTCCTTAATTTTTTGACCCTCAGTAAGATATACCTTAAGTCGAGGTTCCTTTCCTTCGCCTTGATTAATGGACTCTGGAATAGGAGGTTTCTTAACATTATCTTCTACATTTTGTATTTTCCCAGGTGTTCTTCCTTTTTCTCCTGGTTTTTTTGCTGGCTGACATGCAACGGATGAAACTATAAGTAATAAAATAGTTAATGCTAAACTTAATTTTTTATATATTTGCATACAAATCCTCCTCAACATTTACTATATGGTTAGTATGTTGCGAGGAATATATATATATACAAGCTTACTACTTTTTAAAAATATTTAATCAATAATAACAAACATTTCCTTAGCTGAATCCTTGGTTACATGTTCAGCAATATTAGTAATCTCTGCCTTTAAGGTTTTATCTCCAAATCTAATTTCAATGATGTCTCCTACCTCAACCTCCATACTAGGCTTAGCTACTTTACCATTAATAGACACTCTACCACCTTCGCAGGCTTCTTTAGCTATAGTTCTTCTTTTAATAATTCTTGAGTTTTTTAAATATTTATCTAATCTCATTTAATATTTTCTCCTTTATACGATTTTTCTATTATAAATATTATATATATTAAGCGATAAATATACAACAGAACATGATTTTCTATAATACCAAAAATAATTTGATAATACAAAAGCAACCTCCGTAACAATAAAGTATTGTCAAGAGGTTGCTTAGCACACGTTTTCTTTCACTATATGTATAATATGTAAAGTTAGAAGCGTGTATGTGTTATCTTTGCTTTAACTTATTTGTTCATTTGCTCTTTAAGAGTTTTTCCTGCTTTAAATACAGGTGCTTTTGAAGCTGGGATTTCAATGATTTGCTCTGGGTTTCTTGGGTTTCTTCCTTGTCTTGGTTTTCTTTCTCTAACTTCGAATGTACCAAAACCTACTAGTTGTACTTTATCTCCAGATGCTAATGCCTCTTCTACACTTTCCATAAATGCATTTAAAGCAAGTTCTGTATCTTTCTTTGTTAATTGAGCTTTCTCCGCCATTTTAGCAACTAATTCAGCTTTATTCATTTGTAATTCCTCCTTAATTTTATAATACGTATAGTTTTATTCTATCTTAATTTTAAAATTCCTTCTTTTTTGTTGAATTACCATCATTTTTTTGAAAAAAATCTTAAATCACTACCATTTTATCTATTTTTTATTTGTTTTTCATATGTTTTTCCTTCATCTTTTGCTCTGCCCATATTTTTGCAACATCTTCTACAGTATCTGCACTTTGTCCACCAAAAACATGGGGGTGTCTAAAGATCAATTTTTCACATATTCCTCGAATCACATCCTCTATTTGAAATGCTCCTCTTTCCTTGGCTATTTGACTATGAAAAATTACCTGCAAAAGCACATCCCCTAGCTCTTCTTCTAAAGAACTATCATCTTCTTCGTCTATAGCCTCTAATACTTCATTGCTTTCTTCTATTAAATAAGGCTTTAGGCTTTGATGTGTCTGCTTTATATCCCAAGGGCATCCCTCTTTACTTCTTAATCTTTCCATTATTTGTACTAAATTATTCATATTGTAATATTTTTTTTCGCAGTTTTCAACCTTTTTTATAAAAATAGTTGTTAAATAGTCTATCCAGTCTAGTCTATCCAGTTCAAAAAGGGGAATTTTTACTATTTTTTGTAAATCGGGTACTCCTGCAGCCTTTACAACATATATTTCTTGCTCGTCATCATAGTGGTTCATTAACTTTAGTTTTATTTCTGATGCGATAAAAGGATCATACACTTGTGTAATTATATTATCCATATTAGGATCTGGCTTTTGCTCCTCAAGCTGAAGGCCATCTACTAATTGGAATCCATCTACAGGATCTATTTCTAATGCCATAAACATAGCATCTACAAAGCTCATAGCTGGATATACTACTCTCTCTATTCCTTCCCTCTTACATCCTTCTACAATTAGCTGTACTGTACTTTCTGCCACGTAGGGATGTCCTGGTACTGCATATAGTATATCTCCTTTTTTAGCTTCTTCTAGTACCCTACTAGCTATATGTTCATAAACTTCGTGAAAATCCTCGTATATATCATAAGCATAATCAAATGTTTTGAAATTTATACCTTCTTGATTTAAATATGAAACTACCGGATGTTTTTCTGTACGCAAATATATATTATTATGTTTTTTCATTGCTTCATATATAGCTATAGTTAAGTGTTCTTTTCCCCCTGGACCTAATCCTACTATTGTAATTTTGCCCATGTCAACCCTCTCTTCTTTATGTTACTTTTGAATAACTTTACTCAGATAGTAAATTTTTTAAATTTAAAAAGTCTATTTAAGCAACTTAGCTTTTCTAAGAACCTTAGCTAACTTATCCCCTTTAGGTAAAAGAGCAAAGTCCTCTTCTACAATTGTTCCCGTAATAAGAAGCATTAATCCGTAAATTGTACCACCTACAGCAATGGAAATAGCAGTAGATAGAGTGTTTCCTAATATAGGATATACAATGCTGTAGGCTAAATACACAACTACCCCCATAATACCTACAGAAATAATAGGCTTTAATGCAAATTGAACAAATTCGAACTTAACCTTTGTATACTTTTTAACCGCAATAAAGTTTAATATAGTTGCAACTGTGTAAGCAGTTACTGTTCCTAAAGCCGCACCTTTTACATTTAGCCAAGGAATACCTGCTAGAGTATAAGTTACAACTAGCTTTGAAAGAGCACCAATCAGAAGATTACGAACAGGGATTTCTGGCTTACCGACACCCTGCAGTATGCCAGTTAATGTTTGAACCAATGATAATGATAATGTTGCAAAGGATAAAAATAATAAAACTTGTCCGGCGGAAGCAGGCTCTTTAGGGAAAAGCATAGTCATAATTGGAGTTGATAGTACAGCTAATCCTACAAAAGATGGAAGCCCAATTAGTAAAGATACACGAAATGCTGATTTTATATCACTTTGTACAGACTTAATCTCATTTTTAACCATAGATTCTGCAATAACTGGTACAATACTCATTGATAATGCCGCAGTTAATACTGGTGGAAGTTGAATTAATGTAACAGCCATACCAGTTAACTGACCAAAAAGACTATTTGCCTGCTCATAGCTAAAACCAATAGCTTGAAGTCTTCTTAGTACAACCATTGAGTCTATCATATTGATTAAAGGCAGCACAGCTGCTCCGATAGTAATAGGCAGTGCAATTCTTAATAAGTCTTTAGTTATTGTACCTACAGATTCTTCTTCATATTGTTCTATAGGTTGAAATTCTGAAAAGATCTTATTCTTCTGTCTAAAATATATAACAAGCATAGTTATTAATCCTGCAATACCTCCAGCGGTAGCTCCAAAGGAAGCACCAGCCGCTGCATATTCAGTTCCACGACTTAATAGGAAAGTAGCTAAACCTAAACCTAGTACTACCCTTCCTATCTGCTCTATTACTTGTGAAACAGCAGTAGGAGTCATATCTTTTAGCCCTTGAAAATAGCCTCTATAGGCTGCCATCAATGGTATAAATAATAGGGCTGGGGCTAGTGCAAGTACAGAATAATATGAGCTTGGACTTTTAATAAAGTGATCAACTAAAAAGCGTGCACCTAGGCCTAAAACCAAGAAGCTTACTAGACCTAACACAGCTAAAATACCGAAGGAAACTTGAAAAACTCTATGGCCTCCTCTTATATTCCCTCTAGCTCTTTTTTCTGAAACTAGCTTTGAAATTGCCGTTGGAAATCCTGCTGCTGAAAATGATAATAAAAATGTATATATAGGATATGCCACCTGGTAATACCCTACACCTTCTGAACCTATAATATTTACAAGTGGTATTCTAAAAAATGCTCCTACTATTTTAACTAAAATTCCAGCCATCCCCAAAATAAATGCACCTTTTAGAAAGGTATCTTTTTTCATCCTTTTTCCTCCTAATTCCAGTTAACTATATATTTCACTAACAATAAAAAATTATCAGCTATAGAAAACCTCGTCTTTAATATTGACGAGGTACACTATTTATTATACTACAGTATTTCTATACTACAACAAAAGTATTGTTACAGTTTAATAAAATTATTATTATATTATAGCAAAAAAATCATCCCCTGGGAAGAACCAGGGGACTTGTGTTTGTTTATTATTCCATTTGTTTGGATAGAAAAGCAGCGGCTGTTGTAGCTATTTTCTTTTCAACTTCTCCCATAGTTACCCCTTTATCCTTAGAGCATAATATAACAGTGCCTATAGGATCGCCATGGGTAACAATTGGTGCTATAACTTGTGCAGTATATTTTCCTTCGTCGCTCTCATCTATTGCAAAGGTTATCATTCTATCACCTTGATTAGCAACAAATGTTTCTCTTTCTTCCATAATTTTTTCCAAAGACTTACTAACTCTTTTTTCTAAGTAATCTTTTTTTGATACACCAGATACAGCTATAATTGTATCTCTATCAGTTATTATGGCATTATGTTGTAATGCTTCATGAAGGGATTCGGCATATTCTGTGGCAAATTCGCTTAACTCTCCAATTGGGGAATATTTCTTTAAAATTACTTCCCCATCCCTCCCAGTAAAAATTTCTAGAGGGTCACCTTCTCGAATTCTAAGTGTTCTTCTAATTTCCTTAGGAATAACCACTCTTCCCAGATCATCTATTCTTCTTACTATACCAGTTGCTTTCAATATAACTCCCTCCTAAGTTTAAGTAAAATATATCCTGTAGTAATACTATTATTTTACCAATAGTGGTTTTTTATTCATAAGATGAAAGTTTTTAAAAAAATATCCCCTTATTACTTTTTTTGTAATAAAGGGATTACTATTTACTATAATTTTTCTTTTTTAACTACATTTGCTTTCTTTATTGCTTCATCCATATGTTTTTCATAGTCTAATTCTTTAAGATAAGTTTTAATTTGATCTTTTGCTTCTTCAAATTCTGTATTTTCTTCTCTCTTATCTTCTACTATAATAATATGGTATCCAAAGCTTGATTTAACTGGCTCACTTATCTTTCCGATTTCTAATGAGAAAGCTGCTTCTTCAAATTCTGGTACCATTTCTCCCTTTTGGAAGTATCCTAATTCTCCACCATTTTCCTTTGCAGTAGGATCTGTAGAATGTTCTTTTGCAAGCTCTGCAAAGTCTTCTCCAGCCTCAAGCTTTTTAATAATATCTTTAGCTGTATTTTCATCATCTAATAAAATATGCTTTGCTTTTACTTGCTCCGAATGGAAAATATCACTATTTTCATCGTAGAATGTTTTTGCAGCTTCATCAGCAATTTCTGTTTTATCTAAATAAAATTGTTTATACTTATAGCCTAGTAGATCTTTTCTCATTTGATCTTTTATAAATGTCTCATCAAGATTGTTCTCCTCAATAAGCTTTTTATAATCCTCATCTTCTTCCATCATTTTTAAGTGATTTTGTTCATATAGTTCTTTAAGTTCTGCTTCGTCTACTGTAATATTATTTTCTTCTGCCTTTGTAGCTATTACTTCTGTTAAAACAATAATATCTAGCACATTAGTTTTTAATGTATCTAATAGGGTCATACCTGTACCTTCATCTGTGTTTAACATGTCATCTGTTAAATTATATTGTGCACGAGCTATTGATAAATAATAGTCTAATAATCTATTATACTCTTCTTCAGAAACTCTTGTACTACCAACAATAGCCACTTCTCCATCACCTAGGGCTGGGGTTTTAGAACATCCAGTAACTACTATAGCCATTATAAGTAGTGCGGCGACCAATACTGTAAGCTTATTCTTCATATTAAATGTCAACCTTATCATCTCCTATCATTTTAACTATACTAACTTATATTATAACTAATTTGTACCAGCTTGAAAACCACTAATTTTTTCTATAATATCCTTTAGCTCTGTTAACATCTTGTATTGGTCCATTGTAAGTACTTTATAAATAAAATATGGCTGAGCTGTGGCATTAAAAGTTACTTTCCTATTATATTTGTGGAGTACATTTCCGATACCCTCTGGTTTTAGCATACTACCGTCCTTAAATTGAATACGAATATCCTTATCTTTTTGGGTAATAGCTAAAACTTTTAAGGATTTCGCCATAGCTTTAATATATGAAATTAGGAGAAGATTACGTATGCTTAAAGGTATATCTCCAAAACGATCTTCAATTTCCTCTTCTATTTTATACATATCTTCTATATTTCGTATGGATGCAATTTTTTTGTATATTTCTATTTTGTGACTTTGGTTATTAATATATTTTTCTGAAATATATGCGTTTACGTTAAGCTCTATAGTAGTGTCTTCGAACTTTTCGGAATATTCTCCCCTTAATTCTCCCACCGTTTCCTCTAGAAGCTTAACATACAAGTCATATCCTATTGCAGCCATATGCCCATGCTGTTCTCCACCAAGAAGATTACCTGCACCACGTATTTCAAGATCTCGCATAGCTATTTTAAATCCTGATCCAAATTCAGTAAATTCTTTAATAGCTTTAAGTCGTTTTTCTGCTACTTCAGAAAGTACTTTGTCTTTTTCATACATCAAATAAGCATACCCCTGTCTATAGGATCTACCTACCCTTCCCCGTAGCTGATATAGCTGAGAAAGCCCTAACTTGTCTGCATCGTGAATTATTATTGTATTAACATTGGAAATATCGAGTCCCGTTTCTATAATGGTTGTACTTACCAATATATCGTATTCTCCATTCATATAATCTAGCATTATTTTTTCTAATTCCCTCTCTGACATTTGCCCATGTCCTACAGCAATTCTACTTTGAGGTACTAACTGTGCCAGTCTATTGGCTACTTGGTGGATATTTTGTACTCTATTATATACGTAATATACCTGGCCACCTCTAGATAGCTCTCTTGTAATTGCATCTACAACCATAGCCTCACTATATGAAAGTACATAAGTTTGGACAGGAAATCGCTCCTCTGGTGGCTCTTCAATAACACTCATATCTCGTATACCAATCATAGACATATGCAAGGTTCTAGGTATTGGTGTAGCAGTTAATGTTAACACGTCTATAGATTTTTTTAACTGTTTTAAAGCTTCCTTATGCTTTACACCAAAACGCTGCTCTTCGTCCACTATAAGAAGTCCTAAATCCTTAAATTGTACATCCCTAGATAATAGTCTATGGGTTCCAATAAGAATATCTACGTTTCCAGTTCTCACATCCTCTAAAATTTGTTTTTGTGCTGAAGGAGCCTTAAATCGACTAAGCATTTCCACATTTACAGGGAAGCCTGAAAATCTTTGTTTAAATGTATTATAATGCTGCTGTGCCAAAATAGTTGTAGGTACTAAAAATGCTACCTGCTTACTATCTGCTACGGCCTTAAAGGCAGCACGAATAGCTACTTCCGTCTTACCGTAACCCACATCTCCACATAGTAGACGATCCATAGCTCTCTCTCGTTCCATATCTAATTTTACTTCATCGATACATCTTAGCTGATCTGGAGTTTCTTCGTAGGGAAAGAGGTCTTCAAATTGTTTTTGCCATTCTGTATCCTTGCTAAATGCATACCCCTTTGTCTTTTCTCTCTCTGCATAGAGCTTCAACAAATCCCCTGCCATATCTTCTATAGCCTTTTTAACTTTTGTCTTTGTTTTAGCCCATTCTGTACCACCTAGCTTATTTAGTTTTGGTGGTGCATCATCGCTTCCAATATATTTTTGAATAAGATCCATTTGATCTGTAGGTACATATAGAAATCCTTCACCTGAATAACGAATTTTTAAATAGTCCTTTTTTACTCCCTCTACTTTAAGCTCTTCTATTCCAATATACTTTCCAATACCATGACCTTCATGCACTACATAGTCTCCTACATTTAAGTCTATAAATGATTTAATTGGAGAAGCATCTTTTCTCTTGGTTGTTTTTCTCTGCTGTTTATGGACTCCATAAATTTCATAATCTGTTATAAGTACATACTTATTTTTTACATACTCGAAGCCCCTACGCAAATTACCCTGTAAAATGATCACCTGGCCTGTAACTAGATCTTCTCTAGGGGTTACAACAAACTCTGCATTTATTCCCCTATCTTTTAAAAGTTCTAGTAGTCTAAGTGCCCTCTCTTTTGTACCAGGGACCAATGCTATTTTATAGCCTTTATACTGTAGTCGTTGTATCTCATTTACTAGGAAGTCAATTTTACCATGGAAGGATTGCATAGGCCTTGTATCGAAATTAATAATTTCCTTAGGTGGAAAATCTATAATGGCCTTAGGTAATAAACTTAATGCAACCAATTTGTATTTCTGCAACTCACCTATTATCTCATTATAGGAAAGTAGAAGCTTACCTTGGCTTGGAAGCACTTCTCCTCTTTCCATAAGGACTTTGAAACTTTCACGAAATTCTTCTATATGCCCCTCAGCTTTTTCTCTTAAACGACTTGGTTCATCTAGTAGAAAAACTGCTTCTTCTGGAAAATAGTTTAAAAGAGAAGTTGATTTTTCATATATATAGGGTAAAAACTTCTCTATCCCTTTGAAATTACCTAGTTCTTTTAATTTTTCTATTGTTTCGTCAATCTTTTCTTTTAGTATTTTCTTAGCTTCTTTATCTAGCTTTTTGTTAATTATTTTATAATCTTCATGCAATTTAGCAATTACTTCTTCCGAGTTAAAAGCTTCTATAGTTGTTTCCTTTGCCGCATAGACTTTTACGGAATCCACCTTATCCATAGATCTTTGGGTATCTACTTGAAATTTGCGAATAGAATCTATTTCATCACCAAATAACTCGATTCTTAAAGGTGCTTCCGCAGAACCTGGGAAAATATCTATAATATCTCCTCTAATACTAAACTGTCCTCTTTCTTCTACTATATCCATTCTTTCATAACCCTGAAGAACAAATATTTCTATTACCTTTGCTAAGTCAACAGTTTCTCCTACATTAAAGATTATTTGATTTTTAGTATAGGAATTGGGAGGCGGTAGTCTTAAAAGAAATGTATCTATAGAGGTAACTACAATACAGTCTTCACCCTCTATAATCCTTTCTATTGCCCTCATTCTCTCTTCTTGTATTCCCTCGCTTGTAGCCTCCATATTATAGAACATTACATCTCTTGCAGGGAAAAATAAGGCCCTGTCCCCTACATAAAATTTTAAATCTTCGTAGATTTGTCTAGCTTCTATTTCGTTATATGTTACTATACAAACTTGTCCCCTTAATTCATCAAGGATTCCATATGCAATGTGTGCTTTTTGTGTTTCATTAAGGCCATATAGTGCAATAGGCTTTTTTGCATCTTTAATATTTTTTAAAAGCTGCATGTAATCCATGGAATTCTTCATCGGTGCAAGTAATAGTCCTTTATTCATGCCCATCACCACCTGTATACTTCATGTTATAAAACACCTATAGCCTAGGTCACTAACCCTAGGCTTAATACTTAATATTTATACATATTTTGTTATATACCAGTTCCAAGTACTATGGATTAGCCAAGAGAGAAATATTCCCCAGTAAATAGAGTAGCCTACTTTTATGGTTAGGTAAGTAACCAATCCAAAGATGCTATGGCTTATTATGCTAGCCAATGCCGCCCACTTGCCTATACTCTTAGATGAATTTACTATGTCGTATATTCCTTCAATAAGTCCAAATATAAAATGTGTACCTATTGTACTAGTACCTATAATAATAGAACTAGCTGTTTTTAAAGCTTCCTCTATAAATGGTACTACCACTACAATGGCTATGTCTCCTAACCCTCTCAATACCCATTTATTACATATATAAGAAAAAAGTGCTGCAATCATTCCTGCAAATATAACCATGGACAAACTCCTTTTAAATATTTTTAAATATAGCTTTTGTCCTTTAGTCTTTGCTTATACCTACTCTATCCATTGTATCTGTTCATTGCTAGTGAAATTCCATCTGTAACTATCATTTCAGATGCTAGTGCAGCTCTTTCTATAGTTTCAATCATTGTTGGGATTTCTTCCTTTGGAAATCTGCCTAAAACATAATCTGCTAAATCTCCAAATTGTGGTTTTCCAACACCTATTCTCACCCTAGGAAACTGGTCTGTCTGCAATTGATAAATAATAGATTTCATTCCATTATGACTTCCTGAGCTTCCTTTTTCTCGAATTCTAAGTGAGCCTACTGCCACATCTATATCATCGTAAATTACTATAAGGTTTTTTGGATCGATTTTATAAAACTGTACTATATCTAAAAGGCTTTGTCCACTTAAATTCATAAATGTTTGTGGCTTTACTAGCATTACTTTTTTGCCACCGATGTTTCCTTCCCCACATAGGGCTTTGTGTTTTAATCTTTTTACCTCTATATTATTTCTTTTTGCCAACAAATCTATGGCTTCGAAGCCTACATTATGTCTTGTGGCATCGTATTTTTTGCCCGGGTTTCCTAGTCCAACTATTATATGCATTTTTTCACCTCTTACATTATAAAATACAGGTTCCTATATTTTGAATATTAATATTAAAATTATAGACAGCCTAGGGCTGTCTATAACTAAAATTAATCAAATAATTTGCTTACAGAAATGTTTTTGTAAATTCTTTGAATTGCTTCTCCAAATACTGGTGCAACAGATTTAATTTTAATTTTGTCGATTTTCTTTTCATCTGGTAGAGGAATAGTATCTGTAATAATAAGCTCTTTAATTACAGAGTTTTGAATTCTTTCTATGGCTGGTCCTGATAATACAGGATGAGTACAGCAAGCGTATACTTCCTTAGCTCCAAACTCCTTTAGAGCATTTGCTCCCTGTGTGATTGTACCAGCAGTATCAATCATATCATCAATTAAAATTACATTTTTACCTTCTATATCTCCAATAATGTTCATTACTTCTGCTACGTTTGCCTGTGGTCTCCTTTTATCGATAATAGCTATCGGTGCATCTAAGAGGTTTGCAAAGTTTCTAGCTCTTGTTACACTACCTAAATCTGGTGAAACAACAACAAGATCTTTAATTTCTTTTTCTTGGAAGTACTTCGCTAATATTGGTACACCTAAAAGATGGTCTACAGGAATGTCGAAGTATCCTTGGATTTGAGCAGCATGTAAATCCATAGTTAAAATCCTATCTGCTCCTGCTGATGTTAGTATATCCGCTACTAGCTTTGCAGTAATTGGATCTCTAGCCTTCGCCTTACGGTCTTGTCTTGCATAACCATAATAAGGAAGCACAGCCGTTACTCTTCCTGCAGACGCTCTTTTAAACGCATCTATTAAAATTAATAACTCCATTAAGTTATCATTTACTGGTGGATTTGTTGGTTGAACTACAAAAACATCTGTACCTCTTACTGTCTCCTCTATGTTTACAGAAATTTCTCCGTCACTAAAGGTTGATACTGTTGCCTTTCCTAGAGGTAAACCTATTGAATCTGCAATTTTCTGTGCTAATTCTGGATTAGCATTACCAGTAAAGATTTTAACTTCACTTCCACTCATATTCATCTCAAACTTTCCTCCTTAGTTATATACAGGCTTAGCTTATTTTTTAAGTAATCCTTTTCTCTCAACCCAGCCTTCTTTGTTTTCTTGACGTCCTCTTGCTACTGCTAAGGATCCTTTTGGCACTTCTTTAGTAATAGTAGAGCCACATGCCACATAGCCATTTTCTCTCACAATTACTGGCGCAACTAGATTTGCATTGCTACCTACAAAGGCATTGTCTTCTACTATGGATCTATGCTTATTTTTGCCATCATAATTAACAAAAACAACACCACATCCAATATTAACATTTTTACCTACATCTGCATCTCCAATATACGCTAAATGAGATGCCTTAGAATCATCCCCAATAGTTGCATTTTTCACTTCTACAAAGTCTCCAATTTTTACATGTTTGCCTATATTACTGTTTGGTCTTAAATAAGCATAGGGACCTATAGTTGTATAATCATCTATCTTGCTCTCAATAATTGTGGAACTTTGTACTTCTACCCCACTACCAATAGTTGTATTTTCTATACGACTATTTTGTCCAATAATACAATCTTCTCCTATTACAGTGTTCCCTGTTATTGCTACCCCAGGATATATAATGGTATCCGCTCCTATAATAACTGTTTTTTCTATATAGGTGTGCTCTGGGTTAATGATAGTTACACCATTAATCATATGCTTTTTAGCTATTCTCTTTCTCATTATAGCTTCTACTTCTGCCAATTGCTCTCGAGAGTTAATTGCCATAATGTCCTCGCATTTATCAGTCTTATAGACTCCCACCTTAAAGCCCATATCACGAATAATTGATAATACATCTGTTAAATAGTACTCTTTTTGAGCATTATCATTTTTAAGCTGTGGAAGAGCTTCTTTTAATAACTTCCCATCGAAGCAATAAATACCTGAGTTAATCTCCATTATGGACTTTTCTTCTTCTGTAGTATCTTTTTCCTCCACTATCTTCTCTAATTGTCCCTCTACATCACGAATGATTCTTCCATAGCCTTTAGGGTTTGGTAAATCTGTTGTAAGTACTGTAGCTTTGTAGTCACCCTCTCTATGGTAGTCCATAAGAGAATTTAGAGTATCCTCTGTAATTAAAGGCCCATCTCCGTACAACACTAAAATGGTTCCTTCTTCGATATGATTGTATGCCATCATAACAGCATGACCTGTTCCTAGTTGTTCTTCTTGAAGAACAGTTTTTACTTCTGGTGAAAGACTTTCTTTTACTTTATCGGCTCCATGACCTATAACGGCGATACATTCTTCTGCATTAGAGTTACCTGCCACATCTATTACATGTCCAAGCATAGTCTGTCCGCAAACTTTGTGAAGTACCTTTGGTAATTTGGACTTCATCCTTGTACCTGCTCCTGCTGCTAAAATAATCGCTTTTAGCTTCATATTTATTTTCACCTCGATATCTATTGAATAAAAACAATTTATATATATTATATCCTTCTATACCCTTTAATAGTTTATTACATTTTCAATAAATAATGAACCCCTTTTTTGTCTTTTCCTGTTTTTTGTTGTATATAGGATTTTTATATAACAAAAAAGGAGGCTTATTTGCCTCCCTGCACTTATAGTATTATTGGTTGTCTGTTTCTTCTGAATCACTCATTTTTTCATATTCGGAAAAAATAGCGTCTTGAATTCTATTTCTAGTAATTGAATTTATTGGGTGGGCTATATCTCTAAAATCTCCCTCTCCCATTTTTCGACTAGGCATTGCAATAAATAATCCGTTTTGCCCTTCAATGATTTTAATATCATGAACAACAAATTCATCATCAAAGGTTACTGATACTATAGCCTTCATTTTCCCTTCTGCTGTTACTTTACGTATTCTCACATCTGTAACTTGCATATATCCTTCACCCCTTTATGTTTTTGTCAACTTCAACAATCGTACATTTTCCCACTTTTAATATACGGGTTAAAAACTTGACTTATCTAACTTCCTAAATCTATTCTCCATATTTTTTCATTTTCCTTCTTTATATCGGAAATTTTCAGAATTTTTTTTGACTTAATCTGTTTTTCTAGAATTATTATATTAAATTAAGAAGATTTTCATTCGGATAAATATTTATTTGTTCATCTTCTTCCTTTACTTCTTCTAAAATAAGCAAAGGTATGTAATCGTTAACAATCTTTTTCTCTGGTTCTTTAGTTGCTATTAGTACTCCAGTACCCACAACCTCAGCATCAAATTCCTTCATCATATCAATCATTCCTTTTGCTGTTCCGCCTGCTTTCATAAAATCATCAATAATAATAACCTTAGAACCCGGTTTAATAGCTCGTCTTGAAAGAGACATCCTCTGAATTTTTCCAGAGGAACCAGAAACATAGTTTATACTAACAGTAGATCCTTCTGTTACCTTATTTTCACGTCGCAAAATAATCAGTGGTAAGTTCATTGCTTTAGCTACCATAAGGGCTATAGGTATTCCTTTTGTTTCTACAGTAACTATATAATCTACATCCTTATAATCAAATTGACTAGCAAAAACCTCTCCTACACTATGGATTATATGTGGAGAATAAAGTACATCTATCATATATAAAAATCCCCCAGGTAAAATTCTATCCTTATCTTTTAACCTACTACATATCTCTCCTAAAATCTCTTTATTCTGATGAGCTGTAGTTATAGGAATAAGTTTAACTCCACCAGCAGCACCTGTCATAGTTTCAATCTTTGCTAAATTTGCTTTTTCCATTGCCTGTTTCGTTACTACTATATCTTCACTAATAGTTGATTTTGCTGATTGAAAAAGATCACTAAAATAACTTAATGTAAATATTCTATTGGGATTATCACTTAAAATTTTTACTATAGCTGCGATTCGTTCGTTTCTTTTCAATTTTCCCATTATATTTCCTCCTAGTCCGAATGTTATATACTATTATTCATTTTATTATTTTCATATGGTAAATTCAAGAAAAAAATTCCTTCAATAATTACAGAGTTTATATTTTCTTATTTAAGTTAAAAAATAGTATATAGTATATTGCTAAATTTAGTACATTCATCCTATTTTTTATGTTATTATACTTAATAGAGTTTCATATTTATTATAACAAAGTCTTTAATAAAAATTCTAAATGCTGACTTTGGTCCATAGCTAACAATTCTTATCTCCATCTTTTGAAAGAAGAAGATAAGAATTTTATGGCTCTTAGAATGATAGAATTTAACGTTCAGATGGGATTAAAACTCCATTTGAACTAAGTCCTTATTTACGAAAACATATTTTAAGGAAAATATATATTAATGAGTTTTTTTACTTTCCTATTGCATTATAGGAAGAAATACGTATCTACATACATATACTTACTAATATGAACTAATAGAAAACCACTTATTTGGAAAGAATAACAAATAACCTCATATAAAGGGAGTGACAATTGTGATTGCATTTGATATAAACCAAAAACTAGATCAGCATATACATTTAATTGGAATTGGTGGCATTAGCATGAGTGCTATAGCTGAAGTCCTGCTAAATCACGGATATAGAGTTTCTGGCTCTGATATGAATGATTCTAAAATATTAACTAAGTTAAGAAAGCATGGAGCTCAGATTTTCATTGGGCATAATAAGGACAATATACAAAACCCAGATTTAATAGTATATACAGCTGCGGTAAAGGAAGATAATCCAGAGCGTATAAAAGCAAAGGAATTAGATATTCCTCAGATTGATAGAGCGGAAATGTTAGGCCATATAATGAAAAACTACAATAAGGCTATTGCTGTGGCTGGAAGTCATGGTAAAACTACAACTACATCTCTAATTTCTCTAATTCTAGAATATTCTAACTTGGACCCAACTATACTTGTGGGTGGAGAACTAGATGAAATTGGTGGTAATATTAAAATTGGTGATAGTCAGCATTTTATTACGGAGGCCTGTGAATATGTTGAAAGTTTTTTGAAATTCTTTCCCTTTATTGGTATCATTTTGAATATTGATGAAGATCATTTAGATTATTTTAAAGATATCGACCATATTAAAGAGGCCTTTAGAAAATTTACCAACTTAATTCCTAAAGAAGGCTTTTTAGTCGCTAATGAAGACGATGAAAATGTAAAAGAAATACTCCCTCATGTTGAATGCAACGTAATTACATATGGCATTAACAACAATAGTAATTTTGTAGCTAAGGATATTCTATTTACTAGGGAAGGCTATCCAATATTTAAAGTAGAGTTTGATGGAAAAAACATTGGTACTTTTGAGCTAAATATTCCAGGAAAGCATAACGTATATAATGCTTTGGCTTCAATTGCTACAGCCTATATACTTGGGGTAGAGCCTTCTAATATAGAAGCCCATATTAAAAAGTTTAAGGGAATACATAGACGTTTTGATATTTTAGGAGAAGTTAAAGGATGCAAAATTGTAGATGACTATGCTCATCATCCTGCTGAAATTAGAGCTACCTTAGAAGCGGCACAAAACTATCCACACCGGAAGATATGGTGTGTTTTTCAACCCCATACCTTTAGCCGCACAAAGGCTTTATTAAATGATTTTGCTTGTTCATTTAAAGATGCTGATCATGTAATAATAACTGATATTTATGCTGCAAGGGAAATTGATAATGGTGAAATAAACAGTGAAGTTTTAGTAAATATGATTAAGGAATTTAACCCTAGTGGGGATATTCGTTATATGAAGAATTTTGAAGAAATATCTAAATATATTTATGAAAATATTGAATCTGATGATTTAGTATTAACTATGGGTGCCGGGGATGTATATCGTATAGGAGAAATTATAATTAATTTTGAGAATCATTAATATTTATGTTTAGACATAATATGTGCGGGTAATTTATAAATACATAACCCCACTCCCCCTATCCATCCACCCTAAATGGATAGAAAAAGAGTAGAAAATATTTTCTACTCTTTTTTTCATATTATTTAAGCCATGAGAAAGGTTTATTTGCATTCCATCTATTAATTACTTAATTACTGGTTTCTGTTGTACTTTCTCCAGAATAAATTTGAATTAAAAGATCTTTTAATGCCTTTGAATCATGGAAGAAGTAGGATACTCCTCCTTTATATTCGGCCTCTCCTGGAAGTACATTTATATTTATATTGTCCATTTTAAGCCCTACAGCACTTGTTGCATATTTCATAGCGTCTTGTAGAGGTATATCTGTTTTTACATGCTTAAAAGCAGTAGTTACTGCATTAGGTAGCTTAGGTCCTAATACCTTTTTCATTGCCGATTTCATAAATTCTTGCTGTGCCTGTATTCTTCCTACATCTCCATTTCTATCTAAGGCTCCGCTACCTTGGTTAGGCTTACGGTAACGCAAAAATTCTATACTCTTTTTACCGTTTAATACCTGGTTTCCTGGCTCAAAATAAATGTGAAGAGGTGGGTCATCGTAAGGGTCGTCATATTTCATTACCTTAGGTATATATACTGGTACACCACCTATGGAGTCAACTATAGCTCCTACTCCTTTATAGGTAAGTGTTACATAGTAATCTACCGGCACGTCATGAAGCAAACTACTTATTACGGTTTTTACTCCTTTAGCACCATGGGCACCATAGGCAGCGTTTATTTTTTTCTGATCTGACCTAGGATACCCTTCTCTTACTAAATAAGTATCTCTAGGTATGGAAATTCCATCCAGAGTTTTCTTATCAGGATCAAAGGACATAAACATCATCATATCACTTCTTGGACCTTCTAGTCCTAAAACAATGAAGTTTACCCTTTTACTGTTTTTAGCTAATTTTAAAAGCTCATCCATCTCTCCATTTTCTCCATCTAATTCATCATTTCCATCGTCAGTAACAACTACAGGCAAATCGTCTGACTCGTCTTCCTTCATAAATTTATTAAATGACCAAACAACTCCGCTAAACACCATAACAAAGGAAAGAAATGCAACTATAAATACCTTCCAAAATGTCTTCACATCATTCACTTCCTTATCCTAGTCTTATATCGTATAATAACTGTATTTCATAATTATAAATTCAATATTTTTATATTATAGCAAATTTCGATAAAATAATCCACAAGTAAACTATGAGTTTCCTTCGAAAGCGAAAACCTTAACTTTTTTGTTACATTGTAATAAAAGTCCCTTGAAGTTATCACAGCGACTCATTCTACACTTAACTTTAAAGCTTATGCTCTAGAATTTCAATTTCTCAAAGCATTTCCAAATCCTAGTTGAATGCACAATTTATTACACAATAATATACCCCATGTTCCAAAGAAGAACAATGGGGTATATTTTTCTATCTTTTACTTCCTAATCCTAAAACTCTTATATATTCAGCATAAGGATCTTCTGTTCCTTGAAGTAGACTTTCTTCTTCCTTTAAAAGCATAATATGCTCTATAATATCCTTTGATATCCTCTCACCTGGAGATACTATAGGTATTCCAGGAGGATAGGCCATAATAGACTCCCCACTAATTTCCCCTTCTGCATCTTCAAACTTTATTGCCTTTTTATTGCTATAAAAGGCATCCCTTGGAGAAACTATTACATCTGGATTTTTTAGGAAACTATTAACTACTTTAATTTCTTCATCTCTTTTATATTTTTCTGCTATATCTACTAAGGCTTCTACTAGTGCGTCTAATTGCTCCTTATGGTCCCCTAAGCTAACTATAGCCAATATATTATAATAATCTGCGAGTTCTACTTGTATGTTGTATTCGTCTATTAATATGTCGTAAACTTCAAAGCCAGTTAACCCTATCTTTCGTACATTTACTCCTAGTTTACTTTCGTCAAAAGAATGTACTCCTTGGGTCCCTATAAGTTCTGTACCAAAGGCATATAGTCCTTCAATTTTATTTATTCTACTTCTAGCATCCCTAGTCAAATCTAAAACCTTTTGAAGAAGCTCAGGTCCTTCTACTGCCAACTGTTTTCTTGCTACATCTATACTAGCCATAAGTAAGTAAGAAGCACTAGTTGTTTGCATAAGAGATAGATTTTTCTTAACAATAAAGGGATCTATAATTCCTTCCCTTAATAAAAGAAGGGAACTTTGGGTTAATGATCCTCCTGTTTTATGGGTACTAACAGCACTCATATCTGCACCGGCTTCCATAGCGCTCATAGGAAAATCCTCGTGGAAACTCATATGGGCTCCATGTGCCTCGTCTACTAATACTGCCATAGCATTTCTATGAGCTACTCTTACAATATCTTTTATATTTGATGTAGCCCCGTAATATGTTGGGTTAATTAAAAATACTGCTTTAGCATCTGGATGTCTTCCAATGGTTTCTTCTACACTCTCTACTGTAACACCCATGGCAATGCCAAGATCACTGTTGATTTCAGGTTGTATATATATTGGTATGGCGCCACTTAATATTAATCCTGAAACTGCGGATTTGTGCGCATTTCTAGGTAAAATTATTTTATCTCCTGGTTGGCAGGCACTCATAATCATTGCTTGTACCCCCGAAGTTGTCCCATTTACTAAAAAAAAGGCTTTATCCGATCCATAGGCATAGGCAGCTAGCTCCTCAGCCTCTTTAATTACTCCAATGGGGTTACAAATGTTGTCTAAACATTTCATAGAGTTGACATCTAACTCCATTACTGTACTTCCTACATAATCAGTAAACTCCTTTAAACCCCTTCCATGTTTATGTCCAGGTACATCAAAGGGAATTACATTGTTTTTATGATGTTCTTTTAATGCTGTAAATAGTGGTGTTTTGTTCTGATTTAAATAAGACATATTTGCACCCCTTTCAAGACTTGCTTATAATTTTTTAATTGTATATTTAAACACAATAGATATATTTAATATTATTTTAAGTAAATTTGCAATAGTTTTTTTACAAAAAATATGGGTACCCTAATATATATTAGGGTACCCTATTTTATCTGTATTATCCGATACTTAAAATTACTCACCGAATATTTTAATAAGCTCTGCTACCATTCTTGAAGCATCTACTAAATCTTTAATGTGTAGATGTTCTTCTAATGTGTGGGGTTTTTTCTCTCCAATTCCTAGGTTAATAGCCTTAATTCCATAACCATTTAAAATATTTGTATCACTTCCACCACCTGTAGCTGCTGTATAGCTGTCTATTCCCATTCTGCCAAACACTTCTTGTGCTTTTTTAACTATTTCATCTTCTGGATCTATGTTAAAGGCTGGGTACATTCTTTCTACATCCATTTCTACTTTACCACCAAGATCTTTAGCTGCCTTTTCAAATACTTCTACCATATGTGCAGTTTGTGCATTAAGCTTTGCTTCATTTATACTTCTTGATTCTGCTTTAATAGTAACTTCTGGTGCAACAATATTTGTCGCTTGTCCGCCTGAAATAATTCCAATATTAGCTGTTGTTTCTTCATCTATTCTTAGTAGCTTCATATTATCAATTGCTCTTGCAGCAATCATAATAGCACTAACCCCTTCTTCTGGAGCAACCCCTGCATGGGCAGGCTTACCAATAATTTTAGCATTTACTTTGTCTTGAGCAGGACCTGTTACTATAATTTCTCCTGGTGATCCGCCACTATCTAATACGAAACCATACTCAGCATTAATTTTGCTAGTATTAAGGTTTTTAGCACCAAATAGTCCTCCCTCTTCCCAAATACTAAAAACAACTTCAACATCTGAATGCTCTATATTGTTTTCCTTTACAAATTTAATTCCTTCTAGTATAGCTGCAATTCCAGCTTTATCATCTCCACCTAAAATTGTAGTACCATCGCTATATATTACTCCATCTTTTATAATTGGCTTTATACCTTCTCCTGGTGTAACTGTATCCATATGGCAGCTAAATAAAATAGTAGGGCCACTTTTAGTTCCCTTCATTTTTGCAATTACGTTACCTGTTTCTCCTCCTACTTTTTCGCCTGCATCATCTACAGTAACATCCAATCCAAGTTCTTCTAGTTTTTTAACAAGTACCTTAGCAACTGCTCCTTCTTTGCCAGAATGGCTATCGATTTGAACTAGCTCTAAAAATTCATTTACTACACGATCTTGATTAATCATAATATGTATCCTCCTTAATGTTGTTTTACACAATATTTCCACTTTACATTATATTATATCCTTTATTTTATCATACTATCATTTCAAGTTAAATGCATGTTATATTTAAAGTTTCCTCTTATCTAAATAAAAATCCCTTTCTTCAGCTAAAGAAGAAAGGGATTTAGTTTTAAATATTAATAGAATAGACCTGCTCCTGGTCCTAATGGCAATTTTAATAGGAACCATACTGCAAAGAATAGTGCCCAGCTTAATAAGAACATCATTGAGAATGGTAGCATTGTAGAAATAAGTGTACCAATTCCTGTATCTTCATCATAGCTTTGAGCAAATGCAATAACTATAGCAAAGTAGGACATAAGTGGTGAAATAATATTTGTTGTAGAATCACCAATTCTATATGCAACTTGGGTAAGTTCTGGTGAATATCCTAATTGCATAAACATTGGAACAAATATTGGTGCCATAATAGCCCATTTTGCTGAAGCGCTTCCAATAAATAAGTTAATAAATGCTGTTACTAAAATAAATCCAAGCATTAGTGGTATACCTGTAAGTCCTACTGCTTCTAGGAATGTTGCTCCTTTAACAGCTAGGATAGTACCTAGGTTTGACCATGTGAAATATGTTACGAATTGTGCAGATACAAAAGCAAGAACGATATATGATCCCATAGAAGCCATTGATTTAGCTGCAAAGTTTGCAATATCTTTATCTCCTTTAATAGTTCCAGCTCCAATACCATATGCTACCCCTGGAATTAAGAACATTAAAGCAATAATTGGAACGATTCCACCCATAAATGCTGAACCAGAAAGAATTGATCCTGTTTCTGGGTTTCTTAAAACACCATTTGCCGGTGCTACTAAAGCTGCAATAACTGCTATAAAAGCAATTAATCCAATTAATGCAAATTTTAATCCTCTAGATTCTTCTGCACTTACTTTATCAACATCAATAGCCTTTGATGATTTTCCTTTATATTCGCCAAGTCTTGGCTCAACAATTTTTTCTGTAACTAATGTACCTACTATAGTAATAAGAACAGTTGATGCAGCTAAGAAGTACCAGTTAGCAGTAATATCAACCACGTAGCTAGGGTTTATCATTTGTGCTGCCGGTTGAGTTAATCCTGATAATAAAGCATCAGTTGAACCAAAAATTAAGTTAGCGCTAAATCCACCAGATACCCCTGCAAATGCTGCTGCAAGACCTGCTAATGGATGACGTCCAAAGCTTGCAAATATTACTGCACCTAATGGTACTAGTACAACGTATCCAGCATCTGATGCAACGTTAGACATAATACCTGCAAATACAACTACAGCTGTAATTAATCTTGCTGGAGTACTTAAAACTAATTTTCTAAGAGTTGCACCTATAAGTCCACTACCCTCTGCAACTCCTACCCCAAGCATTGCAACTAGTACTGTTCCCAGCGGGGCAAAGCTTGTAAAGTTAGTTACAGCATTTGAAAAGATTTTTCTTATTCCGTCAGGTGTTAGTAAGCTTACTGCATGTACGGTTTCCTTAGTAAGCTCTCCATCTACAAACTTTTCAAAGTTTACATGAACTCCTGCCTTTGCAGCTAGTGCTGAAACAATAACAACAACTACAGCAAAAATAGCAAACAGAGTAACTGGATGAGGTAGTTTATTACCTACAATTTCGACACCATCTAAAAACTTATTAAATAGTCCTTTTTTCTTTTTTTCTTGTTTAACCATTTTAACTCCTCCTTTTCTTAAATTATAATTGCTACACTATAAGTCCAAAATATACACCCTGAAGTCAAGGGTAAAAAAATGCATAATTGAGTATACCATATTATTAGAACAAAATCTATAATTGTTTGCAAGTTGGAATAACTTGTTTTATTTGTAATATTTAAAATACCGGTGTTTTCATATTATTTTAAATCTATTAAGCAATATTTTGATATTAAGTATTATATAATCACATGGCATAAAGCCTTTTAAAGACAAATATATTATTATTAGGGAAGGACTATGTTTATAAGGGGTGAAACAATGCGTTTTTTAGTATTCAAAAAAAGACATGTTTATATTTGTGCGGCAGTAATCGCTCTATTAATTATTAGTGGAATTGTATTATGGATAAAATAGACAAAAATAAAACCCCGAGATGGGGTTTTATAATTTTTAATTTTCAATTACCTTTCCATTTTTAGGATCGATGAGTAATATCCAATAGCCGTGAGAATTAATATCCTGTGGCCCAGGATCACAGGGGTGCCAATAAGTAAAACCAGTAACTCCTTCATAGGGTTGTTCTGAAGATAGTCTTCTACCAGGTATACCATAAGCATAATATTTAGCTAGACCGTTTTCTTCATATAGGATACCAAATATATGATGTTGATGAAAATAGATGGTTTGCAACATTTTAGAAGCATAATAATTAATAGGTCCCCTCACACTATCTACATATAAAATAAATGGCATATATGATCTATATATTGTTTGATGGTTATAAGGAATTTGCCACCAAATGTAGTCTTCCAAATTGTTAACAAATGGATTAACCTTTGGGAAATCCTTTAGTGCATTTTCAATATAGCCTTGCATTTGAACTCCGTAAGATTCCTCGCTATTTATTTCATCTTCCAGTAGAGTATTACCCTCTTGTTCAACAAATATATTGTTTTGTTCTACCACTTCTTCTTCAATTTCTTTTAAAATTTCCCTTTCAATCTGTTCTTCAGCAAACATATTGTTTTGTTCTACCATTTTTTCTTCAATTTCTTTTGAACTTTCTCTTTCAATCTCTTCTTCAACAAATATATTGTTTTCTTCTACCATTTTTTCTTCAATTTCTTTTGAGCTTTCTCTTTCAATCTCTTCTTCAACAAGCATATTGTTCTGCTCTACTACTTTTTCTTCAATTTCTTTTGAGTTTTCTCTTTCAATCTCTTCTTTAATAGGCTGACTTTTATTTTCAATCTCTTCTTTAATCGATTGGGTTTCTTCGATTTGATCTTCTATATTTTCGTCTATTATTTCTTTTATGTCATCTTTAATAGGTATATATTCTTTATCAGTTTCAATATGTTCATGGAGTTTTTCAGGAATAGATGGTTTTTCTTGAGGTTTAGGAGATGCTACTTTTGGGTCTATTTCTTTTTCTTTTATTGATGGGATATATAAGTGTTTTTCTAATGCATATCTCCAAGCTGTTGGTTTTTCCTTATCTATATAACCTACTAAGGGTATAAATAAATTCCTTTTATCATCCTTATTTTGTACTGCTAATACTAAAACGTTAAAGTTGTCTATCTCTTCCATAGATCCCCTTACATTTTCTGCATTAAACTCCCAAACTACTTCTCCCTTTCCTTTCTCATCTACTTCCATAGGACCCACTTCTACTATAGCAGGTTCTCCTTCTTTCTTTGTATTAATTAAATACCATCGATATCTGTCGCCGTTATTACCGGTCTTTAAGTTTTGACAATAAATAGCTAAAGTACCTTGATCATTTTTAACTTCTATCTTCCCATAACCCTTTGGTCCTTCATTTTTAACAGTACCAAAGCTCTTATCTTCTACCTCTAGCATAACGAAATATCGTCTATATCGTCTTTTCACCTTATTTCCCTCCCTCTTCTATAGAATACTTTTAGGTCTCTATAATTAATATATGTATAGAAGGGTAAATAATTTACAATTATTATAATATTTTTGCCAAGTTGTTAGCTAACAGACCGTATTCTTCAATAGTCAAGGTTTCTCCTCTTCGATTTTCATCTATTCCGCTTGATAACAATACGTCTTTTAGTAAATCTTTATTTAGTTTGAGATCCCCTGTACTTAAAGCATTTAATAAAGTTTTTCTTCTTTTTCCAAAAGCATCCTTTACTAATGCAAAAAACAAGTCTTCACTTTCAACATAGACCTTAGGCCTTTCTAGTATATCTAGTTTGATAACGGTGGACTCTACCTTGGGTTGAGGAATAAATACTGATGGAGGTACCTTTAACAATATTTTAGGATTACAGTAATATTGCACCGCAATAGATAAAGCTCCATAATCCTTTGTACCTGGTTTTGCCTGCATACGATCTGCAACTTCTTTCTGGATCATTATGGTTAGAGACTGAACAGGAACCCTTTCCTCTAAAAACTTCATAATAATAGATGTAGTTACATAGTATGGCAGATTAGCAATTACTTTAGCCCTGTTCCCTTTAAATTTTTCATTAATCAATTTATGTAAATCAAGCTTTAAAACATCTTCATTTATTACTTCCACATTAGAATAATCTTTTAATGTATCATTTAAAATAGGAATTAGAGTTTTATCAATTTCGATAGCAACTACTGACTTAGATTTTTCTGCTATATTTTGAGTAAGACTGCCTATTCCTGGCCCAACTTCAATAACATAATCATCTTTTGAAATATTAGCACCATCTACAATATTATCCAATATGTTTTGATCTATTAAAAAGTTTTGTCCTAGGCTTTTAGAAAATTTAAATCCATATTTCTGCACTATATCCTTGGTTTTCTTTGGTGATGATATTCTATCCATATTTTACCCCTACTCTTCTAATTTTTTCATTGCTTCTGTAAACTCTTCACGGGTAACACCATAGTTATTAAGTCTGCTTAAAAATTGCTTAGCGTTTCCATATCCAATTCCTAGTATTTTTCCTAATTCGTCTCTACGATATGCAGCACCATCAAAACCAATTAAGCCATTAAACAATAAGTCATTTTGAGTAAATTCATTAGTCCTCTCTATAGATTCACTTCTAGCTTTTTTTAAAGCTAACATAATATTTTCTGGTGTGGCATTTTCAATTCCAATATCTCCATTTTTTAATGCTTGCTCCTTAGGCAAGAAAGCATGTTTACATCCAGGTACTTTAGAAGATATAATACCCCTTATTTTTTCACCTGCAAAATCAGGATCTGTAAAAATAATTACTCCTCTTCTTTTAGCCGCTGTCTTTATCCGATCTATAACATGGCTTTGTAGTGCAAATCCTCCTGTTGTAATAATTTCTGCATCTGTAGCTCTTTTAATAGCTGCTACGTCATCTTTTCCTTCTACAACAATTATTTCTCTTATCATGACATTCTCCTTTATTTAAAAAAATATATATATTATTATACATGAAATTTGCATAATAAAACAGGTCAGAGAATCCTCTGACCTATTCTAGTACATATACTTTTACTTTTCTTCTACCAAATTTTTTTACTTCTTGGGGGGTTTCGAAGAAAAGATCAACTTTGTTTCCTTTTATAGCACCACCAGTATCTTCTGCACTAGCAAGGCCATAATGAGAGGTTCCATCAGTGGATTCTATATACAGCTTTGTACCTAAAGGGATAACTTTAGGGTCTACAGCTACTACTCCTGGTCTCACCTTAGTACCACTTGCGGTTAAACCATAATATTTATCACCAGGATTTTTTCCTGTACTACTGTATCCAGCATGATAAGCAGTGGCTGTCATAGTTAACACTTCACTATACTTTCTTGTATCTCCCCTGGAGGTTGCTAATAGGGTTGCTGTTCCTTTTTCAATAATTTCATTAACAGCACCTTCAACTACATTTTCCTCAACAATTTTCTTAGCAACTTCTACTCCATTTTCATAAAGAACTTCAAGCTTTACTTCTCTCAATCCTTTTTTACCTTCTTGAACTTTCTGAGTCTTTCCTTTCTCTAGGTCCTTATTGTTTTTAAAGACTGTTTGAAAAGGTAACTCTTGAGTTTCAACTACTACCTCTCGGGTAACTCTGGTTATTGTAACCACATCTCCCTCCCGAATAGGTTCCTCTAGCATTGGTTCGATTCTATCTTCTTCCTGAAGCTGTATATTAAGTGAGTCAATTAAGTCTTCTACATTATTTTCTGCGGTAAGTACATTTTTTTCAACTGTTCCATCAATAAGCTTTATTTCAAAAGCTCTATGAATAACTATCCTTGTTCCATCCTTTATTTTTTCATTTAAATTTGGAATAACTTTATCCCCTTTTTCAATTACAATGTTTTGTTTACGCAGAACATCTTCCACTGTACTCGCTAGAGTTGAAACCTGAATTTCCTGTCCATCATGTGCAATCACAATTGTATTTTGAAGCCCGAAAAAGGCTACCCCCAATAGCAATAGTGATACTACGACAGCTACAATAAGAGTTTTTTTACTAAAAATCTTATTGCTGCTCAGGTGACTTTGCATAAAACTTCCTCCTGTTCATTTTTAAATTAAGGATGAAACATTTACTCATTTTATTCTATGTTTTTGTTTTTGTCAACATTATTTGCCATATGTTGGTAACATCAACAATCAATGGACACTTAGATTATTTCCACAATAATAATTTATTATTCTTATTGTCTTGTTCTTCATTATATGAATAAAAATAAAAAATTACATATTAAAAATAAAAAATTACATATTAAAAATAAAAAAGCAGACTAACCTGCTTTTTGTTTTCAATTATGAAATTTTAACTTATTTCTGGAAAAACAACATCTTCTCCAAATCCGTAATATTCATATTGCCCATCTATATCAACTTTCGTTTCAACTTCCATAAAGTCCATATTAATATGCTGCTTAATTATAAGCTTACTATAATGTTTATTCTCTCTATGGATGTAATATTCTTGCATCATTTTGATATCTGTGTTTTTCAATACTTGTTCTGCTGCAGATCTTACTATAGCTTTGAAGGTTTCTTCCTCCATGCCCTCCGGAAATCCTTGTGTTTTCCTAGTTTCCTCCCATATTTCACCTTCAAACATATATTTAAATGTTTCATCCATTACCTTATTGTACATTTCCATAAAAGCTCTCGAGTCTAAATCAACCTTAATAACATAATATTTTTCTCCATCAATTTCTATATCATCACCATATCTTGCGTACATTCCAACTGCTTCTAATTGTTCCTTAGAAAATTGTGGTAAACCTTCCTGGGTGTTTCGAATTCCTGTTATAGAACCTACCTGCATCATCATAGTACTTAAGTCCATTTTTATCCACCCTTGATCTTGCCCTATGCGAATATACATGACTCTATCCTTTATATATACTTCAGATACTTCTTCTATTAATTTCCCTTCTATATTTGTGGTATTTTTAGAGATTGTATATACCGTCCCTGGTGCTTCAAAGATTCCGTCTTGTTCTATTTTCATAACAGTCAATTCTTCTTTTCCAGTAGGCAATTTAACATTTTCTTTCATACCTATTGAACCTTTAAACTTGTATGTATCATAGTCTTTTAACTTATTATCAGCCAACTCAAGAATTTGTGCCGCTGTTAGCCCTTCTCTTACAAAAGTTTCTTTAAACTTATTTAGCATTTCCTCGCTCTCTGACTTAGTAACTCCTTTTTGTGGCTCGAATTTTCCTTGACTATCATCAATTAGTCCATATTTAACAGCATAAGTAACATATGGTCTTGCCCAGCCTGAAATTTTATTAGCATCTGAAAAGTTAATTTCTGCTTTACTAGCTTCATCCTGATTAATATTAAGTACCCCTAGTGCTCTAACCAGCATAACTACTGCTTGCTCCTTAGTAACAAATCCTTCCGGATTAAATTTCCCTCTATCCCCGGATATAATATTTTTATTGAAGGCAGCTGATAAATAGGGTATATCTTCTTTTTTTGTTATGTCCTTAAAAGGTGACTTTGACCCCTGCTCTATTTTTACATCTATTACTTTAATAATCTCTTTTACAAAACTAACTCTGGTCATTTTCTGTGGTTGCTGTGCATTAACAAAACTTGATAGCATTAGTGTTAAAATTAATGCTACTAGAATAATTTTTTTTATTTTCTTCATAAATACCCTCCTTTTTTTAATGCCTAGGAAAGTATATTTCCATTTATATTTATATATGCACTTTCTGTAGAATGGGTTTTAACAAAACTTCTTGAATTTAAAAAGCAGCCTCTTTAAAAGAAGCTGCTCTAAGTCTTTAAAGCTCAACTTTTCGATCATATATAGCTGTAGTTCCTAAAAATAATAGTACAGATGCTCCTATGAGTAAAATTGAAATAATCGAAAAATCAACGCCTGATAAGCCAACGCCTGGTGTAAGCTGCCAAGTAACATTGGCGCCATCAATCATCATGCTTTTTTGCATATATGAATTAAATCTAGGTGTGTTTACTAATTCAAGTAATTTAACTATTATCGTACTCGTTCCATAATTTATAGCTATAAATGCAACAAAGGTAATTAAGCCTGAAAACTTCTTAAATAATTTTCCTATAACTGCACTTAAAAATGCTATAATAATTGATAATCCAAAGCCTAAGAAAAGAAGAATACCTATTTTACTCATCTCCCATATTATTTCAGGAGTGGTACTAATATCTTTTATGACTACCCAAATATGTTGAAACTGTGGATGCATAAATACAAAGGTGCCAGTAAATATTAGGGCAATAGCTCCAAGTAGGAAAAATTGTGTTAATAGGGCTAATAGTTTGGCAAGGAATATAACATTACCTGTAGTAGGTAGAGACATCATAAAATAGACCGTATTTTCTTTCCATTCACTTCTAATAAAACTAAATGCTCTAAAAAATGTGGATAGGGGTACAAAGCCTAATATCAACGTACTAAAAACTAAGGAAATCTCTATAGGCCAGGATGTTTTAGCTTTATAATATAAAAATAGATTACCTACTAAAATAAAGCCCATAATTAACAAAGTTTCAAACTTAGCAGCTGCTAAATCCTTTTTATAAAGTGTAGCTAGCTTTTTACCATTAGAAATTTTCATTGCGATAGACCTCCTTCATTAATTCTACTAGGGACAAACCATTTTCATTTCTCAGCTTTTCTGCTTCACCTTGAAGAATCACTTGTCCCCTTCCAATAAACACTGCATCGTCTACCAAGCTTTCAATTTCTTGAATTTCATGGGTAGAAATAATAATTGTCTGCTCGCCAACTCTATAGTCCCTAATAATAGTTTCGATAATCTTATCACGGGTTAATATATCAATCCCTGATAGGGGTTCATCTAATAGTACAATCTCTGCATTTCTTGAGAAGCAAAGCAATAGTTTAACCTTTGCTCGCATTCCTTTAGATATTTTCTTTATAACCATATCAGGCTCTAACTTTAAAAATTCAATTAGTTCTTTGTATTTTCCTTCATCCCAATCTCCATAAAATCCCCTCATAAAATTTGCTGCCTCTTTAATAGTCATCCAAGGGTATATATAATCAATCTCTGGTAAATAAGATACTATCTCCCTGGTTTCCTTAGATGGTTTTCTTCCAAATATAAGTATCTCTCCACTATCAGGCTTATTTAAAGATGCAATCATTTTTAAAGTTGTAGACTTCCCGGAACCATTAGGTCCAAAAAGTCCAATAATTTTCCCTCTAGAATAATTTACCGATATATTATCCAAGGCTTTAGTACTACCAAACTGTTTAGATACTCCTTTAAACTCAATCATTATTTCTCCTCCTTTAATCTTTTTTGCCATTTGCTAACTAAATCTAGCACCTTTTCATCCTTATATCCTAAGGACTCTATTTCATGAAAAAAACTTCGCATAATATTTTCTGCCATTTCTTCCTTAATTTCCTCTAACATCTCTGGTCTATTACAAATAAAAGTTCCTTGGCCCCTTATGGTTTCTACTAAATTCATACCCTCCATCTCCCTATATGCTCTTTGTATTGTATTAGGATTAACCTTTAACTGTTGTGCAAACTCCCTTTGAGAAAGAATCTTATCACCTATATTAAGTTCTCCTCTAATTAGCTGTTTTTTAATATAATCTATAATCTGTAAATAAATTGGCTTAGAATTATCAAATTCCATTTATTTCACCTCACAATATCGAAGTAGTGCACTAGCATTCTAGTACACTATTATTATATGCTTATTTTATAATTTTTGTCAACATATTTACTTGTACTTTCTTAGAGAATAAAAAAAGATCAGTTAAATTTCTGATCTTTTTAAAAATATATTTTTTATTTAACAAAACTCTACTACATCAAGATATTCATATTGATTATGACCTAAATCTAAAATCTGTTCTTCATTTTTCAATTTAATAATAGGACGAAATAAGTTATGTTTTGGAATAAAAACTATTTCTCCCTTATCACCATTGTTAAGTATTACTCCTTGCCCTATATAATTTGAAGCCACTCGACGCAAAAATAAATATAAAATATTAGCATCTAATTTATCCATATATTCTGTTTCTAATATTCTAATAGCTTCGAATGGAGTCTTCTTATCACGATAAGGTCTGTCAGAAATTAATGCATTGTACACATCAGCTATAGCAATTATTCTGGCGAATAATGGAATCTTACTACCCTTAAGTCCTAAAGGATATCCACTACCATCCATTCTTTCGTGATGAAGTAATACAGCCTTTTTAACCCTATCACTAATAAATTCATATCCTTTAATTATTTCATGACTAAAAATAGAATGCTTTTTTAACTCTAAGAATTCATCATTAGTAAGTTTTCCTTCTTTATTCAACAATTTATCATCAATTTGAATTTTACCAATATCAATTAGCATGCCGCTTAAAGCTAATTCCTGTAAATCATTTTCTTTTAAATCTAACCATTGCCCTATGGAGTAGCTTACAAGTGCAACATTGTGACAGTGAGAATAGGTAATATCGTCTAAATGCTTTACACTTTGCATTAGTTGGAAAACATTTATATTCCCTTTAAAAAGCTTTAGTGTACCACTGATTCCCTTTTCAATTTCCTGCTGTTCTATCTTTTGCCCTTTAACAAATTTATTGAAGGATTCCTTCAATACCATTTTATTTTCATTAAACTCATTAATAGATTTAGTAAGCATTTGACTATTAATATCACTTGTCAAAATTTGAACTTCCTCTTTTGTCTGGAGACTCTCTTTTTTAACCTGTTCAGTTTCTTCCTTTATAATACTTACAAATAAAACGTTATGTTGATTAAG
The DNA here is from genome assembly GCF_018919215.1 of Alkaliphilus flagellatus. NCBI lineage: Bacteria > Bacillati > Bacillota > Clostridia > Peptostreptococcales > Natronincolaceae > Alkaliphilus > Alkaliphilus flagellatus. Next base: position 202,595 of record NZ_JAHLQK010000003.1, on the reverse strand, counting down.
TGATCTTTTAATTTTAAATGCCTCGTTAATTTTAAATCCTTCTGCCAATAAAATTTCCCCATTTGAACCTAAGATATCTTTAGCTATAACCATTCCATTTTCAATATCCTTAACAAAGATTTGACTGTATCCACTTTTTTTACTCATCCTGATACCCCCGAATATCTTTAATGTAGTTTTAAAACTAACAATTAAAAGTCTTTTTAGAATTATACCACAAAATTTAGAAAAATTGGTAAATAGTATTTTGAAAATTAAAGAGTCGCGACTATCGACCTACAATTATAGTTTTTGTAGGGGATAGTCTGTGACTCTTTATAATACTATTATTAATCAATACGGAACAATTTTTTAGCATTTAATGTAGTTTGGTGTGCTACTTCCTCAAAAGATATTCCCTTTGCCTCTGCTATTTTTTCTGCAACAAGCTTTACATAGGCTGGTTCGTTTCTTTTCCCACGATGTGGTGTAGGTGTTAAATATGGACTATCAGTTTCTACTAGAAGCCATTCTAGTGGAATTTCTCTAGCTACATCATATGTTTTTCTAGCATTATTAAATGTAACTGGTCCTGCTAATGAAATATAAACCCCCATTTTTATATATTCTCTTGCCATTTCTACACTGCTAGCATAGCAATGCATTACACAACCAAGACTACCTACATCATATTCCTTTAAAATGTTAAAGGTTTCTTCGTGAGCATCTCTATCGTGAATAATTATAGGAAGATTAACTTCCTTAGCAAGTTCTATTTGCCTTCTAAACCACTTTCTTTGCTCATCTCTTGGGGAATGATCATAATAGAAATCTAAACCGATTTCTCCTATAGCAACCACCTTTTCTTTATTACTCAGGGCTTTAAGTATCTCTATAGTATCTTCATCCATATCCTTTACGTCATGAGGATGTACTCCTACAGCTGCGTATATCATACTATGTTTTTGAGCTAAATTAACTGCCCTTATTGAAGTATTTAAGTCTGCTCCAGGGTTAAGTATATATTGTATTCCACTTTCCTTAGCCCTAGTTATAATGCTATCTCTGTCCTTATCGAAGCGTTCATCGTCCAAATGGGCATGACTATCAAAAACCATGTTTTTTCCTCCTTAGCTAATAGCAGTACCACTGGCAATGTCCTTATCTACTGTACCCAATACTAGCTTTTCATCGTTAGATGCAGCAAGTATCATGCCGTGGGATTCTATACCACGGAGCTTTACAGGTTTTAAGTTAGCCACTAGCATAACTGTTTTTCCAGCTAACTCCTCTGGCTTATAATAGGCAGCTATACCTGATACTACCTGTCTTCTTTCATTGCCTACTTGTAACTGCAATACTAAAAGTCTATCTGCCTTAGGGTGTTTTTCTGCTTCTAGTACCTTCGCTACTCTAAGCTCTACCTTATCGAAGTCATCTATAGTTATTTGTTCTTTTGGCTCTATAATAACTTCTTCTTTTTCTTCTTGAACGCCACTTATTTTTTCAAAGTAAGCAGCATTAATATTTTCTAGGTCCTCTATTTCCTTGTCTATATCTAGTCTCGGGAATAAAGCATCTCCTTTTCTTACATTTATACCAGTTGGCGTTTTACCAAAGTTAAATGTATCCTCCCACTGAGTTCCTTGTCCTTCATCAATTCCTAGCTGTGTCCAAATTTTAATAGTAGTAGACTCCATAAATGGCTTTATTAATACAGAAATAATTCTAATAGAGTCTGCTAGGTTATAAAGTACTGTATTTAATCTTTCTTTATTAGCATCGTCCTTTGCAAGTACCCAAGGTGAGGTTTCATCTATATATTTATTTGTTCTACGAACTACCTTCCAGATTTCCTCTAACCCATCATGAAACTGTAGCTTATTAATTGCTTCTTCTACCTTGCTAGCAGCACCTGTTGCCATAGATTTTAAATCTTGGTCGAATTCTCCTGCTTCTTTAGCCTCTGGAATAATTCCACCATTATATTTTTCAATCATAGATACAGTTCTGCTTACAAGGTTTCCTAGATCATTTGCAAGATCGGAGTTTAAACGACTAATAAAGTTTCTATTAGTGTAATTCCCATCTTGTCCAAAGGTAAACTCTCTTAAAAGGAAGTATTTAATAGCATCTAATCCGTAACGATCTATTAATGGCTCTGGATAGACTATATTGCCTTTTGATTTTGACATTTTATCTGCACCAAACAATATCCAGCCATGTCCATACACCATTTTAGGTAGTGGAACTTCTAAGGCCATTAATATAGCTGGCCAAATGATTGTATGGAATCTAATTATTTCTTTACCTACTAGATGGACATCAGCAGGCCAATATTTATTAAATGTTTCTTCATTGTCCGATCCATAGCCTAGTGCTGTAATATAATTACATACTGCATCAAACCATACATATATTATATGTTTTTGGTCGAATGGTACTGGTATACCCCAATCAAAACTAGTACGAGATACACAAAGGTCTTCAAGTCCTGGCTTTAAAAAGTTATTTACCATTTCATTTTTTCTAGACTCTGGATAGCAAATTTCTGGATGTTCTTCAAAGTATTTAATTAATCTATCTTGATACTTTGATAGTTTAAAAAAGTATGCTTCTTCCTTTGCTAGATGTGCTGGACGATTACAGTCTGGACATACATGGCCTTCGTTTAATTGTGTTTCTGTCCAAAAAGACTCGCAAGGTGTACAGTACCAGCCTTCATATTCACTTTTGTAAATATCTCCTTTATCATATAGTCTTTGAAAAATATTTTGTACTCTTTGCTTGTGTTCTTCGTCAGTAGTACGTATAAAGGTATCGTAAGAAATATCCATTCTGCTCCATAAATCTTTAATCTCGCCTACTATTTTGTCTAAGTACTCCTTTGGAGTTACTCCTGCCTTTTGAGCAGCTTCTTGTATTTTTTCTCCGTGCTCATCTGTACCTGTTAAAAATTTTACATCGTAGCCTGTAAATCTTTTAAATCTAGCTAACACATCTGCAGCTACTGTTGTATAGGTATGTCCTATATGGAGTCTTCCGCTAGGATAATATATTGGTGTTGTTAAATAAAATTTTCCTTTACTCATTTTAATTCCTCCTGTTATTTAGTTGTAGTGTTTTACGCAGTTTCGCAACTCAAATTTATTTGCTTCCTTCGGTCGCATAAATTTGGTGCTCATTGCGTTTGACCTACCAGCAATTTGCTTTGCAAATTGGGTTAGGTCATAAAAAAACCTCGTCCCTAAAAATATAGGGACGAGGATATACTCGCGCTACCACCCTAGTTTATTATTATCTTACGACAATAAACTTAGTAAGTGATGATTATCACCTTGCAAGGCTAACGGGTGCAAATCCGGCATAGTCTAAAAACTACAAAAGCTTCTCAACTATGAAGTTCAGGGGCCATCTTCAGTCACTTTATTAGTACCGGCTTTCACCTTATCCGGCTCTCTGCTACTAATTCTGTAAACCTACTCTTCCCGTCATTACTTTTACATATAGTATTATACAATAATATATTAAATTATACCCACAATGTCAACTAACTTAACCTTTATAATCAACAAAAATATTTTTTGTGTCTAAATACCTATTGACATAAAACGTTTTCTCCTGTGAAATATTACTATGGCGAATTATTATTATTTGAAAAAGACAATATGGTAAGGGTGAAAAACAGATGAATTCCTCATATTTAGATCGTTATACAATTGTTCAAACATTTAAAGAAAATGATTTCCAAAAAGTTTTTATTGGTACGGATAGTAGGGATAACCAAGCTGTAGTAATTAATACTATATACACAGAGGAAAATGATTCTATTTGGGATTTAGTGGAGCAAAGCTATAAAGATACATTTAACCATGTTCTTCACTTCGAAAAAATGGAAGATCAAATAGTTTTAGTTACAAAAGTAGAAGAAGGATTATCATTGAATACATATTTAAATGACTTTTCTCCAACCTTCACCGAAAGGGTCAACCTAATTTATCAATATTTAGATGGTATTAGACAGTATGATCTTGTTCCTAATAATGTAAAATCAATATTAGTAGATGAATCACAAATCATTATAAATAAAGGAAAAGTGTCATTTGATGAACTAATTATTTTTAATGAAAATTCTTTTAAAAGCAAAAACTTTGAAGCAGTTATAAATAATATTGTCTTAGTATTAAAAAAATTAACAAGTCTACAGGACATCAATTATGAAGAATTACCCTTATACATAAAAACTATGGGATTTTTAGATAAGCTCCAAAGAAACAATGAGATTTATAATAACATTAATGAAATATTTAATGATTTAGAAACTCTTAATATTGTTAGCTTGCCTATATCAAATACTCAAGAAGATATAATAACATATAATTCTACTAATCTAGTTGGCAGAAAAGTAGGTTCTATAAACGAAGATGATATTGGAAAAAATGATACCCACAAAAAACGTCTCTTTACTATTGTTATAAGTACTGCTGGATTAATTGCAATAGCATTAGCAGGGGTCTTTGTTTTAAAATCCATCTTTCCAATAGATAAAGCCACAACTTCAGATGTAGTCAACTCTCCTAAGGATGCAACAGATATAAATGCAAACAATCCAGAGAAAAATAAAGAAACAGGAAATATTGTAACAGAAAATAATGATGAAGAAGTTATAGGACCTAATAAAAATATTGATTATTTAAGTGAATATATAGAAAAGGATTTTGCAACTTCAAAATATGGTGATTACTCATTTAAATTCTCTGGTGAAAACCATAATTCGCATAAAATAGCTATTAACCAAGGTCCTATCAAAGCGAATTCTCAGCTCTTAATGTGGGTAAAATTAGATACACCTGATGAAATTAAAATAGCCATCGAAGGCTATTCTAATAGTAAATTATCATTTCAACAATCTATATCCCACAAACCTTTATACGTAAATAGCTGGGAGCTAATACAGCTTACTTTGAATAAAGATATTGAAGACTCTATTAATATTATTTTCAATAATATAGACAGCACAGTATGGGTAGATAAAATTTCAATTGATATGTTTAAATAAAAAAGTACTCCGATCCTATCGCAGTGCCTATAGGGCACAGGCACTGCCCAAAACACTTCTAATCTCCAATTTCCTAATTAGGTTAGTATTTATAGAAAAAAATAGGTACAAATAACAACAGCCGCTATCATAGATGCTAAATGAGAAATTAATGCGGCTCCTATTGTATGTCTACCCTTTTTAATTCCTACAGAACCAAAGTATACTCCCATAGTATAAAAGATAGTTTCCGCAGATCCCATCATAGTGGACCCTAGCCTACCGACAAAACTATCTGGACCATAGGTATTTAGAACATCTTGCAAAACTGCCAAGGCTCCACTACCTGATATGGGCCTCATTATTGCTAATGGCAATATTTCTGGGGGTATCCCAATAAATGACATTATAGGACTTGAAAAATCTATTAAATAGTCAATAGCCCCTGATTTTCTCATAAAACCTATAGCAATAAATATGGCAACTAAATAAGGCATAATTGTTATTGAACTTTTAAACCCATCTGCTGCCCCTTCTACAAAGGTTTCATACATACTTACTCCTTTAATCCACCCATGTAGCAGTATAATGCTCATCATTATAGGAATAGCGATTACTGATGTATAACTAAGTACTTTTATCATCTCTTTCCCTCCATTATTTTACATGCAGCAACCCCAACAACAGTTGATACGATTGTAGCTAAAATTGATGTAACAATTATTTCGGATGGATTAACAGATCCCGCATCTGCTCTTAGCTTCAATATGGTAAGGGGGATTAGCTGTATAGAAGACATGTTAATTACAAGAAACATAGCCATTGCATTAGTAACAGTTTTTTTATCTGGATTTAATCTTTGAAGTTCTTCCATAGCCTTAAGGCCTAGGGCTGTTGCAGAATTACCAGCTCCAAACATATTTGCAACCATATTCATCATCATTGCCCCAATAGCAGGATGGTTAGGTGGTATATCAGGAAATAAAAACCTTGTTATTGGTGTCATAGATTTGGCAAAGCTATTAATAAGGCCAGACTTTTTGGCAATATTCATAAGTCCAAGCCAAAATGACATAATTCCTGTAAGACCTATTGCAAAGACTACAGCTTCTCCAGTATCATGAATAATTACATCATTAATTATTTCAGGTTTTCCTGTAAGAATGGCAACTACAATTCCTATAAATATCATAACTATCCAAATAATATTCATATAAAAATCTCCTTTTCACATATATAAAAAAGTTTTCTTCATTCTAATATATGAAAGGAGGCTTTTCCTATATGTGAAAATTCGTCTAATGCTATTTCACCGACTCATGGCCCGCTTGAAATTTTTCTGATGGATATGAAATAAAAAACAAACTAATACTAAATAATAATATGTACAAACTATGGAATATTCTAAAATTCGAGTGTTTATATAGGTTTTCGTCAATTTTCTTCAGTTTATGACATAGATCGGCTTGTTGCCTCTTATTATTCAACTTTGATATAATATACTTTAATTAAAAATATTAACCAAAGGAAGGTAGAAAAATGAGAAACTTGACCTTGCTGACAGATCTTTATCAGCTAACTATGATGAATGGTTATTTTAAAAATGGAGTTGATAAAAACACTGTCGTCTTTGATCTGTTCTTTAGAAAAAATCCTTGCCAAAATAGTTATACTATAATAGCAGGAATAGAGCAGGTAATCGATTATATCGAGAATATTAATTTTGATGAAGAGGACTTAACATATTTAAAGAGTTTAAACTTATTTAATGATGAGTTTATAAACTACTTAAGAAATTTTAAGTTTACTGGAACTATTTATAGTGTTGAAGAAGGTTCTATTATGTTTCCATACGAACCTATTTTAAGAGTAAAAGCTCCAGCCATTCAAGCTCAACTAATTGAGACAGCTCTATTAAATATAATAAACTTCCAATCTCTAATCGCTACTAAGGCTTCTCGTATTTGTACTGCGGCAAAAGGAGATTCTGTTTTTGAGTTTGGTTTAAGACGTGCTCAAGGACCTGATGCAGGCATATATGGTGCTAGGGCAGCCGTTATAGGTGGCTGTGTGGGAACTTCCAATGTTCTTGCAGGAAAGAAATTTGATATACCAGTTATAGGAACCCACGCACACAGTTGGATTCAAACATTTGAAACAGAGCTTGAGGCATTTCGTGCCTACGCTAAAGTATATCCAAACAATACACTTCTTTTGGTTGATACTTATAATGTATTAAACAGTGGTGTTCCAAATGCTATTACTGTATTTAAGGAATTAAGAGAACAGGGATACAAGCCTCAAGGTATTCGTATTGATTCTGGAGATATAGCTTATTTATCAAAGGAAGCTCGCAAAATGCTAGATGCAGCTGGATTTGAAGATACAACTATAGTGGCCTCCAGTGATTTAGACGAGGAAGTTATTAATAATTTAAAGCTACAGGATGCTGCTGTTAATGCTTGGGGTGTAGGTACTAACCTTATAACATCTAAAGGCTGTCCTGCATTAGGTGGAGTATATAAGCTATCTGCAGCTGAAGAAAATGGTGAACTTGTTCCTAAAATAAAGATTTCTGAAAATCCCGAAAAAATTACAAATCCTGGATATAAAAAAGTTGTACGTATTTATGATATAGAAAATGGTAAAGCCCAAGCAGACTTAATAATGCTTGATGACGAAGAGATTAACATTAATGAGCCTTTGACTATATTCCATCCATTATATACTTGGAAAAAGAAGACCTTTAGAAATTATCGTATTAGAGAGATGTTAGTTCCTCTATACGAGGATGGGACCCTAGTTTACAAAAGAAAGAGCATGAAAGAAATATGTGAATATACTAAGGCTGAACTAGACACACTTTGGCCAGAATATAGACGTTTAAACCGTCCACAGCTTTATAAGGTAGATCTTTCTAAAAAACTTTGGGATTTAAAGAATGAAATGATGGGCCAATTTCGTGAAGAATGAACTATTCTGAAATATCTAAGATCTATATCTTAACTTAAAGATATAGGTCTTTTATTGTGAATACAACAAGGTTCCCGGGACCCATCAGCAATCTTTGATTGCGTTGATGGGTGGGGTTCTTATTATGGGCATCTATATAGCACTATGGAAATTTTAAAAAACATATGTATTTAGTGTTGACTAATAATGGAATATTTGGTACTATTTAAAGAGAGATTGTCGAATTTTGTAATATTAGCGTATAGTACTATAATTATTTAATGAGACATTACATATTTTAATTATCTTATTAATAAAGAAGGGGGATTTCAATTGAAATCAACAGGTATTGTAAGAAAAGTGGACGAGCTTGGTCGTGTGGTTTTACCTATCGAGCTTAGACGTACATTAAACATTGCAGAAAAGGACGCTTTAGAAATTTATGTAGATGGACAAAATATTATTTTAAAAAAATATGAGCCTGCGTGTATATTCTGTGGTAATGCAAAGGATGTTATAATCCACAAGAATAAAAACATTTGCTCCGAATGTCTAACTGACCTTAAAAAATAGTCTTCATTATGTAATATACTCTTTGTGTAGATTACATTTAAAAGAGCCCCTAGGGCTCTTTATTTTTACTTATACACTTGAAATTTTTAATATAATTAAAAAATTAAATTCGACAGGAATCAAGGAGATAGCATTAGACGACTTTCTATAAATCAATCGCCTCTTTGTATACATCTCTCTTTGAAATATTTCTAAGCTTTGCAACTTCCCTTATTGCGGATTTCTTATCTGCTCCATTTTCCATTAATAAAATAATATGTTCCTTTATGGTCATTTGTTCTAGCTTATTTTGCTCCTCTAAAGCTTCTTCCTCCAAACTAGCTCCTTCACAAAGCAGCACCATTTCTCCCCTAGGTGGATTTATATTTAAATAATCTATAAGCTCCGTTATATTGCCACGAATAAATTCCTCATACCTTTTAGTAAGCTCCCTACCTATTACCGCTTTACGATTACCAAATATATTAAGTATATCTTCCAGGGTAGATGTGATTCTATGTGGAGCCTCATAAAAAACCAATGTACGATCTTCTCTTTTAATCCTTTGTAGTCTTTCTTTTCGCTTCTTTTTATCTCTATCTAAAAATCCTTCAAAGGTAAATTTAGTTGTATCTAGTCCAGAAGCTACTAAAGCTAAAATAGAAGCTGTGGCTCCCGGTAAAACCTCAAAAGCTACTCCCTCTTCTATACATAGCTTTATCATATCTGCGCCTGGGTCTGATATTCCTGGCATTCCTGCATCGGATACTAGGGCAATATTTTCTCCTTCTAATAGCTTATTAACTAATACTTCTCCCTTTGTCCTTTTATTATGTTCATGATAGCTAATTAAAGGCTTTTGAATTTCGAAATGGTTTAAAAGCTTTAAGGTATGTCTAGTATCTTCTGCTGCAATTAAATCTACACTTTTTAATATATTCAATGCTCTTATTGTTATATCTCCTAAATTACCTATTGGCGTAGGACAAATATAGAGGATTCCTTTACTCAAAAAACTCATCTCCTTCCTCTATCTGTGTTTTTCCATATGTATGAAAAATTTGAGCAGTGTATTTGCCTTCTTCATTATATACATATAAAGGATCTAATATTTTCAACTCTGGTTTAGCTGCCTTAATGCATTCTAATAAGAGTAAATTCGGTTTTTTATTATATGTAGAATGAATAAATTGTAATCTCTTTGGTTCTAACTTATATTGTCTACAGCAAACCATTATATCAACTAAACGTATAGGTCTATGAACCATAAAAAATCTTCCGTTATGCTTTAAAAGTCTAGAAGCTGTCCTAATAACGTCCTCTAATGTACATTTTACTTCATGACGTGATATAGCTTTTTTATCATCTATATTAATGAGTCCCTCTGGATGCATATATGGTGGGTTTGATGTTATTACATCGTATCCATTAACCTCTAAATTTTTTTCTGCATCCTTTAAGTCCATATTTAATATTTTAATTCTATCCTCTAGCCCATTTAACTTGACACTTCGCTGAGCCATATTTGCTACTTCCTCTTGAATTTCTAATGCAGTAATGTGGCTAGTTTCACTTTTACCTGCTAGTAGGATAGGAATTATTCCAGTCCCTGTGCCAAGATCAATCACCTTAGCATTTTTCTTTAATCCTACAAAATTAGCTAATAAAACAGCATCTATTCCAAAGCAGAATCCTTTTGGATTTTGAATAACTTTCAAATTATTTATTTGTAAATCATCTACTCTTTCGTATTCATATACTAGATTTTCCATTTTGACTCCCCTTGTCTTTTAGTGATCCTATATCTAACAACTTTAAGGCTCCATCCTATCCCATCTATTATATCACTTTTGTTTATTGTCTATTATATAATTCTTTCTTTTACTAGTTTAATACTCTAAACGCAAAACAGGTAAAGTGCTTATACTCTACCTGTTTTGAATACTATTTCATTTTAATATTTATAACCTTGTTATCCTGTATATAAATAACGGCTTCTTTACCTACTTTAACTTCAGCCATGTTCACATCTTCTTCAACATAAAACACCTTAATATCATTATCTATTTGAATTACAATTAAAGGTTTTCTACCATCATCCTTGGCAATAATTTTTCCTTCTAGCTTTCTTGTTTCCTCATCTTTACTTCCTTCAATTAATTTTACCTTATCTCCTTCTACAGTAAGCTTTAACTCCATCCCTTGAATTAGGTCGTCAATCTTTCTTTTTTCTCCATTAATACGGACAACAAGGTCAGACTTTAGTTGATAATTAAGGAGTTTGTTATCTTTATAAATATATACTTGATTTTGATCTTTGCTAATTAGTAAGAGCTTTCCTTCTACAGTATATGTAGTTTCTTTTTCTCTTGTAGCCTTAAGTTCTGTAATAGTATTATCTTTGTCTAGTTTAATAAAAACTTCATCGTTTTTCCTAATATCTTCAAACTTTGCAGTTTTCTTATTTAACTCTATTTTAGCTTTGTTAGACACAAACAGGCTAAGAATCGCCGTTCCATCCTCAATAACTATTCTTCTTTCTTTCGTATCTATATCTTTTATAGTTGTTTGATATTCCTTTGTATCTTTTTCTTGCTGAATAAATCGTTTCTGTATTCCAGGGGGTAACCCTCCCTTTTTGGCTAAACCTGGCGGTGTATGTGCACTTACTGAAGAAAATCCTAACCCAAACACTAAGCACATAGTAATTAAACTGACTAAACGTTTTTTCATTTTATCATACCTCCTGTTAATTTATATTATATCATTACGACTATTTTAAATTTTTAAGTACCTCTATATGTAAAATTAAGAAATATTTATTATTTTTTCCAAAAAAAGAAACCTTTTTAGGGTTTCTTTGACTTATTATTCTTATTATTATCTTTATCTTTATTCTCTTTATCTTTATTCTCTTTATCTTTATTCTCTTTATTCTCTGTATCCTTATTCTCTTTATCTTTATCTTCTTTATCTTTATTATTTTTATATTTATTATTTTTATTTCCATTAGCAGGATTATTATTTTTTATCCACTTATCATCTTTTTTTTCTTTGTTACATTCTTCATCATCGTCATCACTATCCTTGTCGTCATCTTCTTTATCATCGTCTTCATCCTCTTCATCGTCATCTTCATCTTTATTGTTTTCTTTATTGTCCTTAGGATAATCCTTTGCTTTATTGTTTCTTGGATGTTCTTTAAATACTGGATGCTCTTTCTGATTTTGTTCCTTAACATTGTTATTCTTCTGAGCATTTGGGGTACTCTCTACCTTTTCTTTGTTGTCCTTTTCTTTATTATCCTTATCTTCTTTTTTCTCTTTTTGGTCTTTATTATTCTCTTTACTCTCTTTCACGGAGTTTTCTTTTTTATCTATTTTAGGCTCATCAACTTTGGAAGCTTTAATTTTAGCAATTTCTTCTATAAGTTCCTTTACTGTTTTATTTTTTAGCTCCTTTATTTTATTCCCGTTCAAACCTTTATTTTGAATATTTTTATAAACCTCCATCTTTCCTACTGAAATATGTTCTTCTTTCGATCTTTTTAGTGTTTCTTTATTGGATTCCATTGTAACAACTTCAATATGCTGCCCACGCTCAGTAGATATGTTTTCTATCTTTTCCTTTCCCTCTATCAACAATTGTGTTAGGTCTTTAGTATCCTCTTTATAGGCCTTTAATCCTACTGCTGTTACTAATATGTAATTAGGCTCAGTTTCTTTAATATATCCTTTATATTCTGCCATTTTCACCAACTCTTGTAATGCATCCACCAATGGTCGTCTTCTTAGATTACTAAGAGGAAGTCCTAAAGCATCTTCATTAAGTGCTGATGCCTTTATTACTTGGTGGTTTCTATTAATTTTTATTTCAATACTTGGATTTATATCGACAGATAGTAAAGCGACTGCTCTGTAGTTTGTATTCCAAAAACTTACACCGTATATAGAAGTAATGACTAACAAAAATATTGCGGCTGCAACCGTTGAAATGTTTTTGACAGTTAGGTTTCTCCTTCTAATAATATCTTCAGTTTCAAAATATACTTCCATACCTTCTTCTAAGCCTTCACTTTTCTTAATTCTCTCGAAGGTACAATCTTCTGTAATTACAACTATACTATCATGGCAAACTTCTATTATGCTACCACGGTGAATCATTCAATTTTCCCCCTCTCATTATGGGAGATATACTCCTTTAATGTATCTAGATCACTGTTAAGAATCAATATAATTGCTATAATAAATTTTCTACTTCTTTGTACAACTTTTTTGGATACCTTTAGATCTCGCATTAAATCACTAGTTGGAAGATTTTTTGTCTTTAAAAATTTTTCTCTTAAATGGATATTTTCAAATACATATTTTCCAATACTAATAGCTGCAATTCTAGTATCTCGATGTTTTGGAGCGTGATTAATTAAGTCTTCTAAGGAAACATCAAAGTCTTTCATATTTTCAACTAGAGTGGCCATATCTAATCTAGTTTCGATTCCTGCCTCAAATCCTTCTATAGCCATAATATTTTCAGTATAATTATCATCCTCATCATCAGATTTTAACTGACTAATATAAACTTCCTTGGATCTTCTCGACTCACTGCGAAGTTGGTCTATCAATCGACTTTTTATTACCATAGAAGCAAAGGTTAAAAAGTTACCTCTTTTTTCATCGTACTTTTCAATGGCTTCGTTAAAAGCTATTAATCCAATACTAAATGCATCATTATTTTCTACTTCTATATATTTTCCTAGTTGATTACTAAGTATTTTTTTAATAAAAGGAATATACTCCTCAATTAGATTATTCCTATCATCTTCGTTGCCATTCTGTATATCCTTGACTCTTTCCTCTAATGTCTTTTTTTTCTTAAAAATATTGAGAAGTTTGGTCACCCGGGCACCTCCTCTTTATACATTACGGGACTTTGTAAATTTTTCAGTCTCTATTTTAATTACTTATATTTCAATATTAAAAAACTCCCACTCAAAATTAGAGCAGGAATTTATTATTGTTTCCTATGTACATCTAATATTTGATACTCTTAACTATATCATAATCAGATGTTATATTGCCACTTTTCAAAGTACATTGGTAATTAAAACCTATATTATCAATTTTTACTCAGTGCAATGCAAATATTTAAAAAGTCATCTGGCGAAAAATTTTTTTGAAATTTATTTTTTAGTTTTCTGTAATATGAAAACCTAACCATTGAATATCTTTCTATTTTTTTCACATATTCTTTACTAAACATATTTTTATTTTTAGATATTGCTTCTAATATCATAACTTTACAGCTCTCCCCAATGACTTCCTTTACCTTTATAGATTCCTCTGATGAAAAAATATTTGTATCATTTAATACTTCTTCTATAAACCAAAAAAGTTTATTAGTTAATTTATCTAAAGGCAATTTTTTAGCCAAGCTAGAAAATATAGTCATATGATTATTGGCTAAATCATCTTTCACATCCTGCAAATCATCAATTAATTGTAAAAACACACCATATGCAAACATAAATCCTAATTCTTCTTCAGAAAGCTGACCCTTTACAAGATAACCATCTGCTAATACAGATGTGCCTCCTTTTTCAAAGCTAATACCTATAATATCCTTTTCAAAGGGCAAGGCGTATCCTTTTTGTTGAACTAAACTCTGTTCTTGAGCCCTATGGATATATAATAAGCTCTTAAAGACTTCACTATTTTGATCTCTTGAATATTGTTTCTCTATATTTTTAACTAGCCTATAAATGGACTCTTCATAGCTATTTATAGGCATAACTTCTTTACCTAAAAGCCATTCTTTAAATCTTTGGTTAAAGTTAATTTTATCTTCTAAAGAAACCCTTGTATTGTCCAAATAGTTATCTGTATAAGGATATAACATACTGTAAGCAAAAATAGATGGAGTTAACTCCACTTCTATATCCAGTAATATTTGAATGCTATTCATAATCCACACATTTCTAATAGCTTGGAAAATATCATAAACCTCTATATTAGAATCAAAATTTCTAGCTTCATCTAGAAATGCTTCTGTAATTAAAGAATATCCCTTATTAACAAAGAAATCTATAGAGCTATTTTCATGTCCAAGAATATTAAGTTCTATATTTTTTACTAAGGATAATATGTTATTATACCATTCCTTTTCATCATCTTTATCCTGTGGTAAGTTTTCGAGCTCTATGAAAAGCTTCTTTCTAAATTTATCTATTTGTCTCTCATTTTTCAACTTATTAAAATAGGTGGTTTCATTTTCAAACCTAGGAAAATCATTCTTTGTTTCCCACCATAATGATAGATACTTATGTTTTAAATATTCTACAAGGTCTCCAGTATTATAACAATTTTGAATACCCTCATTAATCTTCTCAGTCAAAGCTTTGTCCCCCATCTTCCCCATATAATATAATTATATATTACCATATGCTGGATATCATCACAAAGTTATACTATAAAATTAAGTCTAATTAAAAAACAAACCAAATCTGCTTATGATATGGTTTGTTTAATTTAAGCTACACTTTCACTTGTAGTTTTTAACCTACTAAAACTGATAAACTCTCCTGTTAGCATTACTATAGGGTTTAAAAAGCATAGAACAGCAAAGGGCGCATACTGGATAGCAGAAACTCCAATTATAGAATATATAATAACAGCATTTACATTCCAAGGCATAAGTGGGGCTACTATAGTACCTGTATCTGCCACGGTTCTAGCTAATATAGATTTATCTATATTTCTTTTTTCAAACTTTTCTAGTGCAACCTTCACAGGAATAATAATACCAACGGTTTGATCACATGTAGCGGCCGTAAGTAAACAGCTTAATAAGCTGGTCTTTGCAATAAGAGAAAATCTGCTATCCTTTTCTTTAAATAAACCATCAATTAAAGGTTTTAATAAATTGCCGTTTTCGAAAAGACTACTAAGAGCAACACTTCCCATTATTATTAGTACGACTTCAAGCATTTGTACTATACCACCGCCAGATACTAGACTATCTAATTCTACCATTCCAGTTCCGGATTTGTATCCCCATAGTATAGATTTTACTAAAGTTAATATATTAACCTTCTGTACTAAAACTGTTACAACAGATGTGCAGATTACACCAATTGTCATATTATATGATGCCTTAATACCTAAAAAAGCTAATACAATAACTAGCAAAGGAAACAACAGAAGATACGGCGAAACCACCATAGAGCTATTTATTAGCTTCTGGTATTCATATACTTTACCCATATCCCCTCCACCTTTATAAACATTTCCGAAAATATAATATATTATTGCTGATAAAGCTATTGTGGGTATTAAAGTCTTTGAAGCAGACTTTACGTAATCGATATAATCTGTGCCTGTTATCTCCAATGTTAAATTATTAAGAGAAGATATAGGTGCAATCTTATCTGCAATAAATGCTCCAGAAATTACAGCTCCTAAAAGTACAGGGGTGGGAATCATAAGCCCCTTACCTATGGCTAACATAGCTATTCCAACAGTACTTATAGTTCCAACGGCTGTACCCATTACATAGGACATCATTAAAGTAAATATAAAAGCTACAACTACAAAATTATAGCCTTTAACATAATTAAATCCATAGTAGATAATACTTGGTACTACACCAGAGGACAACCAAGTAGATATAGTAGCTCCCATAAGTATTATTATTATGAATACAGACCTACATCCCTTAATTCCTTCAAACATTATATTTATAAGAGTTCCAATTCCATAACCCTTTCTCAAAAGTATTATTGATGTAAAAATAACTGCTCCTATAAAAGCGAACACAAGCGAAATATTTAAAATAATACTTATAGTAATCAGTGTAAATGATACAATAGCAAGAATTATAGTATCAACTATAGAAACCTTCTGCTCTCCCATGAAGTCCACCCCTTCTTTACTAAGCTTAATAAATACATCTTGAAAATTAATTATACTATTTTTCATTGTAAAATATAAGGGGTTATGAATAAATAATTTCATTTTATAAAATATTCTGCTAACTTCGTTTTATCCTCCAAGGGTAATATCTTGATCATTGTACCAGTTTAATGCCTCATAAAAATGATTAGGCTTAAAATCTGGCCAATAATCGTCTACTACATAAAAGTCTGCATATATGGACTGCACTGGAAGAAATCCACTTAGCCTTCTTCGTCCTCCCCAGCGTATAATAAGATCTACCCTTGAAACATCATAGGTTTCTATTTGATTATTTATATTGTTACTTCTACATTTGGACCTCTTCAAGTAGTTTAGATCCCACTTCCAGCTATAATTTACCAGAAAGTTAACCTTTATTCCGCCACTACCAAAGGTCTGTCTAGTTGTATATGGCAGTAGTTCCTTTGGAAACATTGGAGAATTAGTATTTCCTACTACAAGAAGAGATGCATTTTCATTCGAAAGTATTTTTACTGCATTAATACACGCATCTGTAAAAGCTTTTATTTGATCCGTTGGTCTTTTTGTATTATCTACTGTAAATCCATAATATGTAATTTCTTTAACTCCTGCCATTTCACACATTTTGAAAAGCAAAAGACCTGGATCAATTCCAGATTTATATCCATCTGCTCTAGACAGGCCCTTATTCTCCGCCCATCTTCTATTCCCATCAGGAATTATTCCTATATGTTCAGGTATTCTCACTTTAACCACCTCTTAAATATTTAATATACAAGTATTGTGACCTATAATTCTTAACTATAATAAGTTTTATTGCTTTAAAATACTTTATCTACATTATTAACATCCTTTGGAAATTTAATCATATATCGCGTATATGTTTCATTTGATACACGCTACCTATTCATAAATAACTTTTAGTGAATTGGATTTTTTCTTATGGTAAAATATAAATAGTACATATGGGAAAAGGAGCTGTTGATATTGGAAAAGCTTTATTATGAAAATCCTTATGAAAAAGACTTTATCGCTGACATAATAGATATAATAGAGGAAGATAATAAGTTTCATATTTTACTTAATAAAACCTATTTTTATCCTGAAGGTGGTGGACAGCCAAGTGATACTGGTTATATAGAGTCTACTCCTGTAGTTTATGTTTACGATAAAGAAGGAAGTATATATCATGTAGTAGAAAGAAAACCTTCTAAAATTAAAAAAGTTAAATGCAAAATAGACTGGGAAAGAAGATATGATCATATGCAGCAGCACCTAGGACAGCATATTCTATCTGCCTCTTTAATTGAGCTTTTCAATGCTAACACTGTTGGTTTCCATCTTGGAAAAGAGTATTCTACTATAGATATAGATAAGGTAATTAGTGATGAGAACTTTAAAAATGCAGAAAACATGGCTAATGAGATAATACTTAACAATATCTCTGTAGAAGTTTTATATCCAACTGATAAAGAACTAAAAAAACTCTCCCTTAGAAAACTACCTCCTAAGACAGATAATCAAATTAGATTAGTTAAAATTGGGGATGTCGATATTAATGCATGCTGTGGAACACACCCATACTCTACTATTGAGGTTCAGCTAGTTAAATTTACTAGATGGGAAAAATATAAGAACGGTATGAGAATAGAGTTTTTATGTGGAAAAAGAGCTGTAGAGGATTACACTGCAAAGTATGAAAGAGTAAAAGAAATAGGTAGGTTATTAGCTGTAAGTGAAAATGATATATTAGAAGATATAGGACGTATATCCAAGGAACTTAGGGAGACTAATGCTGAAATAAAATCCTTAAGAGATGAAGTAGCTGGATATGTAGTAGAGAAAATGTTTTTAAATACAGAGTCTATAAAGGATGTAAAGATAATTAAAGAAGTATATAATGATGTGGACTTAAAATATGTTAACACTTTAGCTTCTAAGTTAGCAGCTTACCCTAATGTAGTAGCTTTATTTGGGGCTATTTCAGGAGATAAGGCTCACCTTGTATTTATGCGTTCTAAGGATTTAAAAGTGGTGAATATGGGCACCCTTCTAAAGGATGCCATAACCTTAATAGATGGTAAGGGTGGTGGTAGCGACTTTTCAGCCCAAGGTGGGGGAAGAAATAACAATAATTTAGAGTCCTGCTTAGAGTATGCTTATAATAAGGTCAAGGATCTAGTAGTGTCCGGTAATTAATATTAAAATTTTAACTAGTATTTATATAAAATTTAAAGCCAAGGAGAGCATCACCTTGGCTTTATCCCAGTACCTTCCTTGCTATTGTTACAGCTTCCTTTGCATCCTTAGCATAATAATCAGCCTTTATCATATTAGCATAATCTTCATTTAATACTGCCCCGCCTACCATAACTGTACAGTCGGAACTAACCTTTTTTAAAGCTCCTATGGTTTCTTCCATGTTTTTTACCGTAGTAGTCATTAAAGCACTAAGACCTACAAGTTTAACATCATTTTTAATAGCTTCTTCTATTATTTTTTCCTTGGGAACATCTTTGCCTAAATCTATAATTTCATAATTATAATTTTCCAGAAGGACCTTCACTATGTTTTTACCTATATCGTGGATATCCCCTTTTACAGTGGCTAATATTATCTTGCCTTTTGAAATTTCAGCATTAGCCCCTTCTTTTAATTTTTCCTTTATAACCTGGAAGGAGTTTCTTACCGTTTCTGCTGACTGTATTAGCTGAGGAAGAAATATATCTCCATTTTCATATTTTTCTCCTACCACATCTAAGGCAGGAACTATATATCTATTAACAACTTCTAAGGGTTCCTTGTGGACCAATAACTTTATAGTGGCATCCTTAGCCTGCTCTTTCATTCCCTTTAATATTATTTTAAATAAATCATCTTCAATATTGTTTGTTATAGAAGCTTGATCTTTAAATACATTTTCGTTGTATTTTAAATATTTTTTTGCTCCTTTATCCTCATTCCATAATACCTTAGAGGCCATTATTGTATCCATCATAGCTTTATCCATTGGGTTTATTATAGGTAAATCCAAGCCTACTAACAAGCTTGCAGCTAAAAAGGTTCTGTTTAAAAGGTCCCTATTAGGTAATCCAAAGGACACATTAGATACCCCTAGTACTGTTTTTACCTTAAGCTTCTCCTTCACTAAGGAAAGGGCCCTTAGGGTCTCTTTAACTTCTTCCTGCTGAGCGGCAGCTGTTAATGTTAAGCAATCTATATATATGTCTTCTTTATCTATACCATACTTTTCTGCTGTTTTTACTATTTTTTCAGCTATTTTAAATCTTTCTTTGGCACTTGAAGGTATTCCTTTATCATCTAAAGTAAGGCCTACTACGGAAGCTCCGTATTTTTTTACTATAGGTAGTATACTTTCTAAAACCTTATCCTCTCCATTTACCGAGTTAACTATAGCCTTTCCGTTATAAGCTCTTAAGCCTTTCTCTATAACCCTAGGATTTGTAGAATCTATTTGTAGAGGTACATCTAATATGGATTGTATTTCTTTAATAACCTTTACCATCATTTCCTCTTCATCTATTTCTGGCAATCCTACATTAACATCTAAAATCTGAGCTCCTGCCTCAACTTGAGCTATAGCCTCCCTTAAAACATAGTCTAAATCTCCCTTTCTTAATGCTTCTTTAAATAGTTTTTTACCTGTGGGATTTATCCTTTCACCTATTACCTTTACTTCATCTATGATTACCGCCTTAGTAGAGGTGCATATACCACTCATATAACTGTAATGTCTATCTTCTAATTTTATATCACTTAAAGCTTTTGCTAGATTTTCTATATGTTTATCCGTTGTACCACAACATCCCCCTATTACCTTTACTCCTTTTCCTACAAAACTAGATCCATAGCTTGCAAACTCTTCTGGAGAAATATTAAAAACAGTCTGACCATCAACAATACTAGGTAGACCCGCATTTGCCTGAACCATAACAGGTATCTTAGAAATACTTAATATTTCATCTATTATAGGCTCTATCTCTTTAGGCCCTAGGGAGCAGTTAACTCCAAGGGCATCTACCCCTAAACCCTCTATAACCATCACCATAGATGTGGCATTACAGCCTGTAAAGGTTTTCTTATCGGCTTCAAAACTCATGGTGCAAAATATTGGCAAATCCGAATTTTCCTTAGCTGCTAATATAGCGGCCTTTGCTTCATATAGATCTGTCATTGTTTCTATTAATATCAAATCCACACCACTCTTTACCCCTTGGACAACCTGCCTTTTAAAAACATTATAAGCTTCTTCAAAGCTTAAGGTCCCCATAGGCTCTAGTAACTCCCCAATGGGTCCTATATCTAAAGCTATATATACTTCTTTGCCATCAACAGCTTTCTTTGCATTTTCTACTGCTGCATATATTATTTGTTCTACAGTAAAATTGCTGTCTTCAAGCTTAATTTCATTGGCTCCAAAGGTGTTTGTGGTAATGATGTTTGCACCAGCCTTAATATAGCTTTTATGGATTTCAACCACTGTTTCAGGAGAATTAATACTTAAGGTTTCTGGTAACTCACCTAGCTTTAATCCCTTATTTTGTAGCATAGTACCCATTGCCCCATCAAATATTAAAATGCCATTTTTAAATCTATTTTTAATGCCCAAATTTCTCATCTCCTTTCCTAAACATACAGGTATAATATTTGCTGCAATTTAAACAGCTGATTTTTTTTATCTTATCCTTTCTATCTACAACCCCTACTATTGCCGTAACGGATTTTCTTGGTATTAAAATGCTATGGGAAGATGCAGTAAGTCCTATAGCTTTTTCTGCATCCAACATGGATAGAAATCTTTTTTGTATGTTTATAGGTAAGTCTCCATAGCCTGGGCTATATCTTGATGTTAATGTTTTATTCTCTACATTAAGGATATTCTCTAATTCTTCACAGATTTTATCACAAATTTCTTCTATTGCTGCAGTAGCACAGGCATCTAGTATTAATGCCTTAGTCATATTTATCTTTTCATAGTATCTTATTTTTGCATCTACATCATTTCCTAATGTTACTGCTATTAAAGTACAGATTTCAGATTTATCCAAATGGTTTTCAATATCCTTTCCTACCAAATTAAAATTGCTACTATTTAAATATATTTTCTCTTCTTTTCTCATAATATTAAAGAACTTATATATATATCTGGGCTTAATTAAATTTCTCATTTCATCCATTGATTCTTCAATCAAATCATTAGTAATTTTATCTAAATTTTGATTTTTATAACCCAAATATCTTAAAACCTCATCTTTGTTTTTAGGACTTTTATCCATGGATAAACACAACCTTCCTTCTACTTCTTGGCCGTATTATAAATTAAACTATTTGTTTTTTATTTATAGAATTTAGTATTGAGCCAATACAGTTAGTTATGCTTTTAGCTATATAAGGACTATTCATTGTATAAAGATGTATTCCTTTAACTCCTGTAGAAACCAAATCTACTATTTGTTCTAATGCATAGGCTATTCCCGCATCTCTTAGTGCATCTTTGTCATGCTCATATTTATCTATTATTTTTATAAACTTAGATGGAAGGGTTACACCACAAAGTGAAACTATCCTTTCAATTTGCTTCCTGTTTGTTATAGGCATTATACCTGCTTGTATAGGTAGATTTATACTCTTTTGTTCTACTTTATTTAAAAAATTATAGAAATAATTGTTATCAAAGAAAAGCTGAGAAATTAAATAATCTGCTCCTGCATCTTCTTTTAACTTTAATATTTCAATGTCCTTATCTATATTCCTGCTTTCAATATGTCCTTCAGGATAACAGGCTACTGCTATACCAAAATCTTTTGTTTGCTTTATATGTTTTATAAGTTCTTGAGAATTGCTAAACTCACCTACTGAAGAATTTTCCTCTGGAATATCTCCCCTTAAAGCTAATACATTTTTAATACCATTTGCTTTTAGATTTTCTAAAATTCGAGTTGTTTCCTTCTTTGTAGAGCCTATACAAGTTAAATGGGCTAAAGCTTCTATACCATATTTATTTTTAACTAAAGATGATAATTGGCAAGTTCTGTTGTCGTTAACACTTCCACCTGCTCCGTAGGTAACACTAATATAGTCAGGATTTAAATCCTCTAAACCTTCTAAGGTATCGTATATGACTTCTATCGGCGATGTAGGTTTAGGCGGAAATATTTCAAATGAAAAAACTACTTCTTTTTCCTTAAATAACTGTTTTATATACACTTTGCATGCCCCCTTTTTAAATAATACAAAAACACTTTTAAGCTAAAGAGATTTTTTAGTCCCATTCTTGTCTATCAGCATATGCTATAGTTTTTAATCCCCTATAGGCTAAACTCTTGGGCTAATTTGTTAATTAACTCTATATTGGCTTCACTATTAAAAATATAAGATAGACTGAGTTCGGAAGTGGTTAATTTCTTATAGTTAAACTCAGCACCTTGCAGAGCATTAAAAACTTGTTCGGCTAACCGAGCTTGATTAATTCTACCATTACCTACTATAGACACTCTAGTAACATCCGCTACAGTTATAGCGGTTCTAGTGCCGATTGTACATAGTAGTTCATCCCTTATATTATTAATTTTTAAATAATTATCTTTTGAACAAATAAATGATATTTCGCCTTTTGTTTTAT
Source organism: Alkaliphilus flagellatus (assembly GCF_018919215.1). Taxonomy (NCBI): domain Bacteria; kingdom Bacillati; phylum Bacillota; class Clostridia; order Peptostreptococcales; family Natronincolaceae; genus Alkaliphilus; species Alkaliphilus flagellatus. The sequence goes on along the minus strand of NZ_JAHLQK010000003.1, from coordinate 179,500 downwards.
TTCCATTGATACTATTCTCAACCATAGATATTTCAAGGTTGTATTTATTTAATATTTTAAAAACTTTTGATAAAAGTTCTATTTTGTTTGGGATATTTTCAATACTAACACTTAGTAGATTATCATTTAAAACTAAAGATGTTACTTGCCATTCCTCCATATTTTTCTTCCTCCTAATAAAAGTGCCTAAGGTTTTTTTATTACTATTAGCTATATAAATAGGAATGTTAAACTTCTTTGCTAGAGCTACTGCCCTTTTGTCAATTACCTTACTGCCTAAGCTAGACATTTCTAAAGCTGTATCATAGCTTATTTCATCTAATTTCTTAGCCTTAGCATATATACGAGGGTCTACAGTAAATATACCATCTACGTCTGTATATATTTCGCAGGAACAGTTAAGCTTTGCTGCCAATGCTACAGCTGTAGTATCAGAGCCACCTCTACCTAGAGTTGTAATTTCTCCATCTTCATTTACTCCTTGAAATCCTGCAATAATTACTACTTTTTCATCAAGCAAATGATTAATTAATATATCGTCGTCTATATTTAAAATACTACTCTTAGTATGCTCTCCTTTGGTGGTGATCCCAACCTGCATACCAGTTAATGAAATAGTATTACAGTTTAAATTTTTAAGAGCCATAGATAACAGAGCTATAGATTGTTGCTCTCCTGTAGATAGCAAGACATCCATTTCTCTAGTACAAGGACTAGATGACACTTTTTCAGCTAGCTGAATTAAATTATCTGTGGTTTTACCCATAGCAGAAACTACAACTACTATATGTTCTACTTCATCTTTTTTCTTTATAATCTGGTTTGCAACATGTAAAATATTCTCAGTTGTTGCTAAAGATGTACCACCATATTTTTGAACCACTATATTATTATTAATTTTATTTGAAATCTCTTTTTTAAAATTATATAGATTATCCACATTATCCCCCTTAGTACAACGATAAATAGATTTGCTTTTCTTACAATTATTCTTATTGAATAGCAGCATAAAATTCATCCTTTATGGACTCTTTAACATTATTGATAAAACTATTTATTTTTTTAAGTTCTATATTCCCAGTAGTAAATATAATATGATCTCCAGTCTTAATTATTTTATCAGCTATTTTTTCTTCTTTGACCACCTTTAGCACATAATCACTCAATGTATGCTTTGGGCTTAGTCTCACATAATATCTATCTTTAACTAAATCTGTATTGTTGCACAATTTATATGTTCCCTCATCTATTCCATAGTTTTGATAATTGTTATATAGTATATCAAGTACATCACTTACAACAGCATTTGCTGTAGGAAATTTGCCAGCACCTTGACCGTAAAACTTCAGCTCTCCTATGTCATTACCAATAATAGATATTAAATTATTAGCATTTTCTACCTTTGCATAAAATGAATCATCGGGTAAAAGGCTTGGTTCCACAGATAAATAATATTTATTACTCTTAAAAGAAGCTTTTGCTAATAGCTTTACAGTATATCCTAACTCCTTTATTACTTTCGTATCTACCGACTTAATAGTTCTAATACCTCTACAGTGGATATATTCTTCTTTTACTTCTCTTTTAAATGCTATAGTAGAGAGAATTGCTAATTTTCTTCTAACATCATATCCTTCAATATCATCTGTAGGGTCTGCTTCAGCGTAACCTAACTCTTGGGCAATATGTAATGCATCGGTAAACTCTAAATCTTCTCTAATCATTTTGCTTAATATAAAGTTAGAGGTACCGTTTAATATACTCTTTATTTCTTCAATATCATTTAAAGTCACTTGCTGCTTTAAGGGTTTAATAATCGGAACTCCTCCACCTACACTAGCTTCATATAAAAATGCCTTTTTATTTTTATTTGCTAAATCCATAAGCTCCTTCATATGTTTTGCAACTACTGCCTTATTCGCAGTTATTACATGTTTACCTGTAGTTAAAGCATGTTTTATATATGCATAGGCTTCTGCAGTGCCTCCTATAGCCTCTATAACTATATCTATATTAGGATCATCTAATATAAAATAAGGATTATCAATTAATTTATCTTTAGAAATGTTTATATTTCTATCTTTAGTTGTATCTTTAACGAGGACTTTATTTATGTTTAAATCTTTACCTATTAATGACCTAAAAAAATCTTTTCTTTTGTTGATAATCTCATAAACCCCTGTACCTACAGTGCCAAATCCTAATAGTCCTATATTCATAAAAAATGTCACTCCTCATTTAATATATTTAGTTGTATACTATACTTTCATTTTTTAACTATTAAATAGATATTCATTTATCCAATTTGTAAATAAAAGTTTAGAATAACTACTCCAATCTAAATTAGGTTTTTTATTATGATCGTCATTAGGAAAATAATTTTTAGGTAAATTTATATTTACGCCACGTTTTATATCTCTTTCATACTCTTCTTTTAAAGTATATTTATCATACTCAGGGTGACCTGTAATATAAATTTGTTTGCCATCTTTTGAGCTTACTATATAAATTCCTGCCTCATCTGATTCAGATAAAATTTCTAATTCTTTTATTTCTTCTATATCTTCTTTTCTCAATTTCACATATCTTGAATGAGGAACTATAAATCCATCATTAAATCCTTTTAATAGGACAGACCTTTTATTTACTACTATATGGGGAAAAACTCCGAATATTTTTTCTTTCGTTACACATTTATTTGTTCCATAATTGTAATATAAACCTGCTATAGCCGCCCAACATATATATAAGGTGGACTTTACTTTTTTGTTGGAATAATCTATTACTTCCTTAAGTTCATTCCAGTACTCAATATCATCAAAATCTAAAAATTCTAATGGAGTTCCAGTAATAATCATTCCTTCATAACTGTTATTTTCTATGTCCCTAAGGGTTTTATAATATTCTTCTAAATAAGTTTTGTCTGTATTTTGAGGTGTGTAGGTTTCCATCTGCAAGAAATCTACCTTTATATCTATAGGCATATGGCCAAGTATATTTAGAAACTGAAATTCTGCTTCACTTTTTTTAGGCATTAAATTTACAATTAAAATACGAATTGCTTCAGAATTACAACTGTTAAAATTGCCTTTTATTTCTATACCTTCGCTAATTAGTTTATTAACTGATAAAAGGTTCTTGTTTATTATTAAAGACATTTAATCCCCATCCTCTCATAATTAAAGGCTTCCAACATCTAAAGATTAAGACATACCCTTCCTTGTAGTATGTGTTTCTAAGAGATGTAGAGTTATCACTCCCTCTCTGAGAGAAGGAGTCTTATAACTTTTAGCTATGGGACAGAACTGCTGTTTTAAGAGCTTGATCTATGTCTTCTATAAGATCTTCTACATCTTCGATTCCTATGGATAGTCTTATCATATCTGGTGTAACTCCAGCATTTAATTGTTCTTCTTCACTTAATTGAGCATGGGTAGTGCTTGCTGGGTGTATTACAAGGGACTTAGCATCTGCAACATTAGCAAGATGTGAAAATATTTCTAATGCTTCAATAAATCTTGTTCCTTCTTCTACTCCACCTTTTATACCAAAAGTAAATATGGAGCCAACTCCTTTTGGAAAATATTTTTTTGCAAGATCATAATATTTGTTACCTTCTAGGCTAGGATAATTTACCCAAGAAACAAGTGGGTGCACTTGTAAAAATTCTGCAATTTTTTTTGCATTTGAAACATGTCTGTCTACTCTTAATGAAAGGGTCTCCAGCCCTTGTAAAAATAAAAATGAGTTAAATGGACTTAGGGCTGCTCCTGTATCTCTTAAAAGCTGTACTCTTGCTTTTATAATATAAGCCGCTGCTCCTGTATCTTTAGCATATGCTATACCGTTATAGCTTGGGTCTGGCTTATTAAACTCTGGAAATTTACTATTGCCTAACCAATTAAAATTGCCAGAGTCTACTATTACTCCTCCTATAGAAGTCCCATGACCACCTATAAACTTTGTTGCAGAATGAACTACAATATCAGCACCATATTCTATTGGTTTTATAAGGTATGGTGTTGCAAATGTATTGTCTATAATTAATGGTATGTTGTGATTATGGGCAATGTTGGCAACTGCCTCAATATCAATAAGATTTATGCCAGGATTTCCTATGGTTTCTACAAAAATTGCCTTGGTTTTATCATTTATAGCATTTCTAAAGTTTTGTGGATCATCAGGATTTACGAATATAGTTTTAATACCTAACTTAGGAAGGGTTGTAGATAAAAGGTTGTATGTGCCACCATACAAGGTACTAGCTGAAACTATTTCGTCTCCTGCTCCTGCTATATTGATTATGGCGTAGGTAATTGCAGCAGAACCAGATGCAACAGCAAGAGCACCTACTCCTCCTTCTAAAGCTGCTATTCTTTTTTCAAAAACATCAGTTGTTGGATTCATAATTCTAGTGTAAATATTTCCTTCTTCTTTTAAAGCAAATAAATTTGCTCCATGCTCAACACTATTAAAAACATAGGATGTAGTCTGGTATATTGGAACTGCCCTAGAACCTGTTGCACTATCTACTTCCTGTCCTCCATGAACTTGTAATGTGTCAAATTTTAATTTTTTTTCCTCCATTTTGATCTCTCCTTAAAAATATTTTTATTAAATAACATAAAAAACCCCTTTCTCTAAATTTGAATAATCTAGATGAAAGAGGGCTTTACATGCAGCGGTAACTATTCCACAGCTCCCTCTCATCTTTCACTAGGATTTAATTAACCTAGGGTAGGAATTGGCACCTTTTCAGACAAATGAGTCTGAAGGTTGCCGAGGTTTCATAGGGCCTTTCCCTCCACCTCTCTTGATAAGAGTTTTGTTATTAAGTTTTTTAATATTATACTTTCCTACAAATAAAAAATTCCGCTATTGCTACCGCAATGCTCCATGGCGCACTCAATTTTTAGCATGGCTAAAAACTTCAAGTGCTTAAAATACTTCTAACCTCCTGCTTTCTTTAATTAGTTCATTATAAAAGAAAATTGGACTTTCTTAGATAATAAAAAAACCTCTTTAGCTGAAAGAGGTTGTAATAATCGTCTTCTTATCTTTCAGCTTATGCTGTAGGATTTAGCACCGGATATGTATATAAACATATTGGTTGCTGGGCTTCATAGGGCCTTTCCCTCCACCTCTCTTGATAAGTATTATATTAAATTAATGCTATTCTAATAAATATTAATTACTATGTCAATAGTTTTTATGTAATTTATGCTAATTATTATATATTATTTAAAATATATCAAAATTATAACTAGTATTTAAATATAATGCCTATAAAAGCAGCACCTACTAAATATAATATTGGATGTTTTTTATATTTGTTTATTAAATATAGCATGATTGAAAATAACACAATTGCCTTTAAATCTAATATTGATAAAATTTTATTTGTAGTCTTATATTTTTCAATATCAAACAAGGCAATTTTCGCCACTTCAAAGGCTACCGCTGCAATTAGCCCTGTTACTGCTGGTCTTATTCCATAAAAACTAGATTTTACAATAGGCTTTTCACTAAATTTCGCGAAGTAATGAGCAATTAATAATATTATTATAACAGATGGAGTTACAATTCCTATTGTTGCTACTATACCACCTAATACTCCAGCTGTTGTATTACCTACAAATGTGGCTGTATTTACCCCTATAGGACCTGGTGTAGACTCAGAAATTGCTATCATATCTAACAATTGCTCGTGGGTAATCCATCCATATTTATCTATTAACTGCTGAAGAAAAGGTAGGGTGGCAAGACCTCCGCCTACAGCGAATAATCCTATTTTAAAAAACTCTAAAAATAGCTTTAAATAAATCATCCTATATCATCCTCCTTAACTTCAACATTTTTACCTTTAAAAATACCTATTAATGCTGCCATAACTATTACAACTATTGGAGAAATGTCTATAAAGGCAATGATTAAAAATGCACTTATAAATATTGCTATACCTATTCTGTCTTTTGCTGTTTGTTTCAACATTTTAATTACTGTATTTGCAATCAATGCAACAACACCTACTCTAATGCCTCCAAAAGCATACTGTACAACTTTATAGTCTTGAAAGTGTTTAAAAAACGTTGCTATTATAGTAATAAGAATTAGAGATGGAAGTACCACTCCTAGAGTCGCAGTAATTCCACCTATAATACCTTTTTTCTTATAGCCTATAAAGGTTGCTGTATTTACAGCAATAACTCCAGGTGTACATTGACCAATGGCATAATAATCTATAATTTCATCATCGGTAGCCCATTTTCTTTTTTCCACTACTTCATTTTGTATAATCGGAAGCATAGCATAACCACCTCCAAAGGTAAATGCTCCTATACGGAAAAACATAGTGAATAGTTCCCATAGATCCTTCATTTACTTACCCCCTTAAATTTTGTATATAATACATATCATTATACTACATACATTAATATTATTAAAAGTATAGACACAATTGTACAAACAAACTAGAGTGGATGTATATTACATAGTTCCATTTCTAAACTAAAATCCAATTGGTTTTTAGTTTTTTTATTGCATAAAATATGACTTTATTATACAAAATAAAGTTTTAAGAATAATATTTTATGTTAACAAATCATTTTGTATTAATTTTATTTATATTAAGAATATTTAAGGCCTATTTAGGTCATGTATTTTTTATATTTAATTGAATAGGAAAAGAGCACACTAAAAAATTTATTTAGTAAAGGGAGGTCTTTTTTTGAAGCAAAAAAATGTTTTTATTAAGTTGTTTGTAATAGTAGCAATAATAGTTGTTTTATGTGAAGCTATAGGGCAAACTGAAATTAAAATAGGAGGAGCTGCTATAGTTTTCTTTCCTATGCTTTATGCAGTTATTTTAGGTATTTTAATAACTCCAGATCTTTTAGGCAAAAAGCTTTCTTTTTTAAAAAAGCTTATAAATGAAAAAGAAATCAACTTAGCTGGAGAAGTAGTCGGTATTGCTCTTATCATTCTTGGCATTAAATACGGCACATTGGTTGGTCCTAATATAGATAAAATAATTCAAGCGGGTCCTGCATTTTTGGCTCAAGAGTTAGGACATATTTTATCTCCATTAATAGCTTTACCTTTAGCTCTATTATTAGGGCTAAAAAGAGAGGCTATCGGCGCTACCAGTAGTATAAGTAGAGAGCCTTCTTTAGGTGTAATAACTGAAAAATATGGAATAAATTCACCAGAAGGTAGTGGTGTACTTGGTACCTATTTAGTTGGAACAGTACTTGGTACAATTTACTTTAGTATTTTGGGTTCTGTTTCAATTTATAGTGGACTTCATCCCTATGCACTAGGTATGGCTACTGGTGTGGGAAGTGGAAGCATGATGACTGCTGCTGCATCTTCATTAGCCGCTGTAGTTCCTCCAGAAATGGCCGAAACTGTTGTAGCTTATGGAGCAACAAGTAATATGCTCTCTGGTATTACAGGCATTAACTTTTTAATCTTCATTGCTCTTCCATTTGCTAATTGGTATTATAAAATTCTTGAACCTAAATTTTCTAAGAAATAGGAGGTAATATAATGAGTAAAATTGAAATAAAAAAGAGCTCTTATCAACTATTGATAATGTCTCTTGTTGGGATGATGATTCTAGCTGGTCAATGGATAGGCTTAGGTATTTCTATAACTAAGGCATTTCCTGGTATGGTACTCTTAATATTAGCCGCTATGAGTGCCTTATTAGTTAAGGATATTTTTCCAAAATCTATTTTTCCAGCCTTTGGTTGGGCTACAATTATAGGATTATTGCTAAGCTTGCCAGCTAGTCCTACATCTAAGGTTTTTCTAGAACAAACAAATAATATTAATTTTCTAAGTATTACCACTCCTATTCTAGCTTTTGCAGGAATTTCTGTAGGTAACAAAATAGATGACCTAAAAGAGATGTCTTGGAAGATTGTAATAATATCTGTCGTTGTATTTACAACTGTTTTCTTTGCCTGTGCAAGTATTGCACATTTAGTATTAAAACTTCAAGGTAAAATTTAGGAGGTAAAAAAATGGATAAGGATCAATTAAAAAAACAGGTCGTAGAAACCATTGATAGTAATAGGGAAAAAATTATTAAAATCGGTAAAAAAATATATTCGAGTCCTGAGTACGGATATAAAGAGTTTGAATCTACTAAAGCTGTAGTTGAGTTCATGAAAAATGAATTAAAACTGGATGTAGAAGAAAACATTGCAATTACAGGCTGTAGAGCAGAAGTAAATTCCCATAAATCAGGACCTAGAATAGCTATTTTAGCAGAGCTGGATGCTATCTCTTGTATAGACCATAAAGATGCTAACGAAATAGGAGCTACTCATGCATGCGGTCATAATATTCAAATAGCCGGAATGCTTGGAGCAGCAGTAGGACTTATTTTATCAGGTGCGATTGATAGCTTAGATGGTAAAATAGAGTTTATAGCAACTCCTGCTGAAGAGTTTATAGAGCTTGAGTATAGAGATAAATTAAGAAAAGATGAGAAAATAAAATACTTTGGTGGAAAACAAGAGCTTATTTATCGTGGCTATTTTGATAATGTAGACATTTCTATGATGTTTCATGCTCTAGATATGGGAGATAATAAAGCCTTAGTTGGTCCTGTAAGTAATGGTTTTATAGGCAAGAAGATTAATTTCATTGGTAAGGAATCCCACGCTGGCTCTGCCCCTGAAGAAGGTATAAATGCTTTAAATGCTGCAATGCTTGCTTTAAATAATGTACATGCTCAAAGAGAAACTTTTAAAGAAAGTGACAAGGTAAGATTCCATCCTATCATAACTAAGGGTGGAGATATTGTTAACGTTGTTCCTGCAGATGTTAAAATGGAATCCTATGTAAGAGCTAGAACAATCAATGGAATGCTTGATGCCAACAGTAAGGTTAATCGTGCCTTAATAGCTGGTGCTTCTGCTGTAGGGGCACAAATCGAAATTACTGAGATTCCAGGATATTTGCCTATATTAAGATATAAAGAATTAGACCGGTTGTTTAAAGACAATTTAGTAAACATTGGAATTAATGAAGAGCAAGTACTAGATGGTGGTGATTTTACAGGTTCATTTGACTTTGGTGACGTATCTCAGTTGATGCCAACCCTTCATCCAATGATAGGAGGAATAAAAGGAAGCCTTCACTCTAGAGAGTATGAAATAATTGATGAGGAATTGGCTTACATTGTTCCTGCAAAAGCAATGGCTCTCACTGTAGTTGACTTATTATTTAACAATGCAAGCATTGGAAATTCCATATTAGAAAACTTTACTCCTAAAATGACTAAGGAAGAATACTTAGAATTTATGGAGAGTGTTAGCAAAGTTATAAAAGCATAAGAAATAAGTGTATAGGTAGAAAATTATATTTTCCTAGACTATAAAAAATAATCTGGCCATATGTATGGTCAGATTATTTTTTACTTATTGTTAAGCTAATTTTTTTCCACCAGTAAACTGACTATTATACAGATCTGCATAAAAACCTTGCCGAGCTAAGAGCTCTTTATGATTACCCTTTTCAATAATACTACCTTCGTTCATAACTAATATTAGATCTGCATCTCTTATTGTAGACAATCTGTGGGCTATTACAAAGCTTGTTCTTCCTTCCATCAGTGTGTTCATAGCTTTTTGTATATAAACTTCTGTTCTTGTATCTACACTACTTGTAGCCTCATCTAAAATTAATATTGCTGGATCAGCAAGTATTGCGCGAGCAATTGTAAGAAGTTGTTTTTGACCTTGAGAGATATTAGATGCCTCTTCTCCAAGTATTGTTTCGTACCCATCCGGAAGAGTTCTAATAAAATAGTCCGCATGAGCTGCCTTAGCTGCCTTAACAATCTCTTCATCAGTGGCGTCTTTTCTACCGTAGGCTATATTGTCTTTTATAGTACCATTAAATAGCCATGTGTCTTGCAGGACCATACCAAATATACTTCTTAAATGTCCTCTATTTAAATCTCTAATATCAAAACCATCAACGGTAATTTTCCCTTCACCTATTTCATAAAAACGCATTAAAAGATTCACAAGGGTAGTTTTACCTGCTCCAGTTGGTCCTACAATAGCAATTGTTTGACCTGGTTTTACATCTATATTCATATCTTCTATTAAAGGCTCTTCTTCTTTATATCCAAACTTTACATTTTGGAAAGCAACTTCTCCCTTAGGCATTTTAATAACCATACTATCTTCACTATCTGGAATTTCCTCAACCTCATCTAGAAGTTCAAAAACACGCTCCGCTGACGCTATAGTAGATTGCAAAATATTAGCTATATTAGCTGTTTGAACTATTGGCTGTGTAAACTGTCTTGAATATTGTATAAAAGCCTGAACATCTCCTATTTGAATTGCATTTTTAATTGCTAAAATACCCCCAACAACAGAAATAATAACATATCCAATATTATTAACAAAGGACATAAGGGGCATAATTACGCCCGAAATAAATTGGGCCTTCCAGCCTGCATCATAGAGTGTTTCATTAATTTTGTCGAAATGCTCTATTGACTTTTCCTCCCTAGAAAAAGCCTTAACTATTTTATGTCCAGTATACATTTCCTCTATATGTCCATTAAGCTCTCCCAAAGTCTTTTGTTGCTGTAAAAAGTATTTCTGAGAACGTTTAGCTACAGACTTTGTTACTAGTACATATAGTGGTAGTGTTACAACCAGAATCAAAGTCATAACAGGGCTGATAGTAAGCATCATAACTACTATACCTACAAGGGTTATTAATGATGTAATAAGCTGGGTAATGCTTTGTTGCAAAGTATTGCTTATATTATCAACATCATTGGTTATTCGGCTTAATATTTCTCCGTGGGTATGAGAGTCAAAAAACTTAAGTGGTAGCCTGGAAAGCTTATCATTTACATCGTTACGCATATTATATACAGTTTTTTGTGCAACTGTAGCCATAATTAGTTGTTGTATATAGCTAAAAACAGCACTAACAATGTATAATACCCCTAAAATAAATAGTATTCTTAATATATAATCAAAGTCTATACTAGCTCCAGCTACTCCTTCTATCCTTTTTATTGTTCCTTCAAAAAGTTTAGTTGTTGCCTTACCCATAATCTTCGGACTAAGTATGCTAAATCCTGTGCTTAGTATTGCAGTTAGCATTACTATAGTAAGTTGAAGCCTAAATGGTTTCAAATAACTTAACAATCTTCTAAGTGTCCCTTTAAAATCTTTTGCCTTTTCGGTAGGCATACCCATAATTGGTCCTCTACCGTGACCACCACCTGGCCTTATCGTTGGTTTTTGTTGTCTATTATCTTTCATTAGGCAATCTCCTCCTCTGAAAGCTGAGAATATACAATCTCCCTATAAACGTCACAGGTTTTCAAGAGTTCTTCATGATTTCCTACTCCTGCAATTTTACCCTTATCCAAAACTATTATTTGATCTGCATCTATAATAGTACTTACCCTTTGTGCAACTATGATTAGTGTAGAATTAGTGGTTTCACCTTTTAAAGCACCACGTAATTTTGCATCGGTTTTAAAGTCGAGGGCAGAAAAACTATCGTCAAATAAATATATTTCTGGTCTTCTTACTAAAGCTCTTGCAATAGAAAGTCTCTGTTTTTGTCCACCAGAAACATTGGTTCCACCCTGTGCAATAACAGAATCAAATCCATCCTTCATATTTGATATAAACTCGGTAGCTTGAGCTATTTCTGCTGCCAACCTTACCTCTTCATCTGTTGCATCTTCTTTTCCATATCTAATATTTTCTGCAATTGTTCCTGTGAAAAGCACTGCCTTCTGAGGAACAAAACCTATTTTGTTACGAAGGTTTTTTTGTTCCATTTGCCTTATATCTACTCCATCTAGTAAAATACTTCCGCTATCTATATCATAAAATCTAGGAATAAGATTTAATAATGTTGATTTTCCTGATCCAGTACCTCCAATAATGGCTGTAACTTTACCAGGTCTTGCGGTAAATGAAATATCATTTATAGCTGGCTCTTCTGCACCAGGGTAACTAAATATTACATTTTTAAACTCTACCAATCCACTTGTACTTGTTGCATCAGTAATACTAGATTTTGCTGGATCCTTTATTTCTGGAATCGTATCAAGTACCTCATTAATTCTCACTGCAGATGCAGAAGCACGAGGTATCATTACAAACATCATAGAAACCATAATTAAAGCAAACATAATTTGCGTTACATATTGAATGAATGCCATTAAGTCCCCTACTTGCATAGCTCCGCTGTCAATTTTTATAGCACCAAACCATATTACAGCTATTGTTGTAAAGTTAAGTATTAAAGACATAGTTGGCATTAATGCTGACATTAACTTATTAACCTTAATGGCTGTACTTGTAAGATCATAGTTTGCTTCTTTAAATCGCTTCTTTTCGTGATCTATTCTATTAAAAGCTCTAATTACTCTAACTCCCATAAGGTTTTCTCTTAGCACTTGATTTAACTTATCAAGCTTGGTCTGCATTACTTTAAATAGCGGCACCCCTTTTTTAGCTACAGCAAGTATTCCTAATAAAATTATAGGTATAACAAATACAATAACTAATGATAGTTTTGCATTTTTAGAAACTGCCATAATAATACCACCAATAGCCATCATCGGTGCTCTTGCCATCATTCTAAGAGACATCATCACTACCTGTTGTATTTGTGTAATATCGTTTGTGGTTCTAGTAATGAGAGATGATGCCCCTATTTTGTCAAATTCATTAAGAGAAAAATCTTCTGCTCTTTTAAAAACTTGACCTCGAAGATCCCTGCCAAAGGCTGTGGAAGTTTTTGCTGACAAATAGCTAGATACAATTGCACATAGAGTTCCTCCTATAGCAATTAGTATCATCAAAATACCTACTTTAAATATATAGGCTGTATCTCCATCGACTACACCTATGTCAACAATGTTTGCCATTAATGTAGGTAGGTATAATTCCGAAATGGCTTGTAGAAATATTAGTCCTAAAGCTGCCATAACCGACAGACGATAGGGTTTTAAAAATTTAAATAGTTTAAGCATTATTATCATCTCCTGTCGTAAAACATATATCAGTTTATCCTTTTTAATGTTTTATACTTTAGATTATCACCGTAGGCTTTAATCTATATAAGCAAGGTTATCTCTTATAGTAAATGGAACTTAATAATTAGTCAGCTAACTATTATGGCATACTTTTTTAAGATTATCTCGCATTTGCATTAATAATCTACGAAGCAGCATTTGCTCTTCCTCTGTGAAATTACTAAAGGATTCTATTTCTATAACTTTTCTAATTTTATCAACTTCTTTACATACTTCCATTCCTTTTTCAGTAATATACACCCTTGAAACTCGCTGGTCTTCAAAGTCCTGCCTACGCTCGATAAGCCCCACTTTTTCCATTCTTTTAACCATTGTAGCAATTGTAGACGCCTTAATATTAAGTTTATTAGCTAAATCTTTCTGGCTCTGACCATTTCTATGGTATAGGGCAAATAACAGAAAAGGTTGACCTGGATATACCCCTACTTTATCTAAGAGCATATGGCTTCTTTGATGATGAAGGCGTATTACTTGATAAAAAATATGTTGTAACGAATCTGGATCATGAAAGTCCATTTATATCCCTCCATTTAGTTAGTCGGCTAAATACATTTAATATTACCACTAAAAAATTTACTAGTCAAGGTTTTTTCAATAAAAAAGAGGAGATATACAATCTCCCCATCTAATAATTAATTATATTTATACCGTGCTTTTTAATTCTAGATTTTACTTTCTCTATTTTTTCTTTTGTAGGCGTTATAAACTCATATTTAGAGTCTAGACCTAAGTCTTTATACTTATATAGTCCGTAATCGTGGTATGGAAGCACTTCTACTCCTCTCACTTCCAGGTTTTTTAAAATAAACTCACTTGTTTGATTAATGTTTTCATCATTATCGTTTACATCTGGTATTAATGGTATTCTTATTACAGGCTTTTTGCCCATATTACTTATTTTAATTATGTTTTCCAATATAAGCTTATTATCTACTCCCGTATACTTTTTATGGACTTGGCTATCCATATGTTTAATATCCACAAATACAAAGTCTAATGCTTCTAGTATATCCTTTGTTTTATCCCAAGAAAAGTATCCACTTGTTTCTATAGCTGTATCTATTCCAAGGAGCATGCAGTTTTTAACTAGTTCTCTTAAAAACTCAGTTTGATATGTTGGCTCTCCACCAGAAAAGGTTACTCCTCCGCCCGATGCTCTATAGAAAACTGCATCTCTTTTAATAGTTTTCATAAGATCTTCTACTGAAATAGGCTGTATAGAATTATTGGTCCAGGATTCTGGATTGTGGCACCAGCTACATCTTAGGGGACAACCATTTAAAAATATGGTTGTTCTTATACCATCTCCATCATGTAAACTCCAACGTTGAGTTTGAAATACATAACCCATAATATTGTGATTTAAATTTTGCATTTTATCGCCTTCTATCCTATTAAATATACTCTAAATCTTACACTATGGTTTAGTGAGAATTATATGTTCTCGTATGTGGTCCTCTCAATAATTGCATCTTGAACTTCTCTTGATAAGTTAACAAACTGGGTGCTATAACCTGCCACCCTTACAAGGAGATCTTTATATTCCTCTGGATTCTCTTGAGCCTTTCTTAAGGTCTCTGTGGATATAACATTAAACTGAACATGGAATGCTCCTAGTTCAAAGTATGCCCTAATAAGTGAAGCTAAGTTAACTAAGCTCTTATCAGTCTTTAATAATTCTGGAGAAAGCTTTACATTTAAAAGTGTACCTCCTGTATGAATATCGTGATTAATTTTCGCAGCCGACCTCATTGCAGCTGTAGGACTTGTAAGGTCTGTACCTGCATGGGGAGATACCCCCTCTGTAAGTGGAGATTTGGCATATCTTCCATCTGGTGTGGCTCCTATTACACTTCCTGTTGGGATATAATTTGAAATTCCCATAAAAGCGGAGTTAAATGGTGAACCAAAGTAGTCCTTGTATTTTTTAATCTCCCTATTATAGAAATCGGAAATCTCAACTGCAAGGTAATCTACTTTATCAATATCATTCCCATATTTAGGGCATTCTAGGGCTTGTTTTCTTAAGTCTTCATATCCTTCCCAGTTTCTATCTAAGGCTTTGTTTAGTTCATCTATTGAAATCTTTTTCTCATCAAATACTAAAGCCTTTATTGCAGCTAGAGAGTTCGCCACGTCTGCAACCCCAATTCCTGTTAAAACTGGGCCTACATTATATAAAGCTCCACCTCTACTTAAATCTATACCTTTTTCCATGCAACCATCTACTAAAGTAGATAAGAATGGTCTTGGAACCATCTCTGTATGAATCTGCTGTGCCACAACTGTTGAAACTACTGCATGTTTTATTAAGTTAGATAGCTGCTTGTAAAATGCAGCCTTCACATCTTCAATACTATTAAAGTTTTTCTTTTCTATTTCAAGGCCCATCTGCTCTCCTGTTATACGACTTTTACCATTGTTTAGTGCATATTCTAGGGCCCCTGCAAAATTAATATTAACAGCTGATGTCCATTCCCCAACCTTTCTAAAGTGAGGTACAACGCAGCCACAATTGCTCCAATCCCTTGCATCCTCTGGAGAAAGGCCTGCTGCAAGTAGCATTTGAGAACCTACTCTATCGTTGTGTACAGCTGGAAAACCCGTTCCTTCTCTAATTAGATCGCATACTGCAATTAAAAACTCCTGTGGACAATCTGGATGTATTCTAACACTTAATCCCGGCTGATGAGTTTTAACATTTTTACTAGCCGCAAGACACATATAGGAAATATCGTTTGTAGCATCGCTACCATCACGCCTTCTTCCTCCCACTGTTAAGTTTTGGAAGGAATTATATCCTGCAAAGTATTGTGCTGTATTTTTTGATATTGCCCATACCCACTCAGAAAGCTTCAGCCAAAGAGCTTCTATTAACTCTTGGGCTTCTTCCTCTGTTATACGTCCATCTCTTAAATCCTTTTCATAAAAAGGATACATATATTGATCGAATCTTCCTAGATTTAGGGCTAAGGAGTTTTCAGATAAAATTGAACCTAATTGAACAAACCAAACGGTTTGAATTGCTTCATAGAAAGTAGAGGGTGGATTTTTAGGTATATTATTACAAATTTCCGATATCTTTAGTAACTCTTCCTTCCTCTTTGCATCATTTTCTAACAATGCCATTTCCCTTGCCTTTTCAGAATGCCTTTCGGCGAGAGTGATTATCCCATTGCAGCTTTCTACTACGGATTTATAAAAGTTTATTTTATCTATATTATCACCTGTTAGAGGTTCAAGATTTGCTAGTTTCTCCATAGCTTCATCCTTAATACCTCCAAAGCCCTTTTTAAAAATAATATCTTGATAATCTGGAGTTATTTCTCCTACAGCACTTCTCCATTTTGAATCATTATCTACTATTCCAGTATCTACGGCTATCTTTTTTGTTTCCTCTGGTATTGTAGAAAGGAATGCTTCCTCTAAGGACTTGCCCTGCCAATATGGGAATATATCTCTTCGAAGTATTTCTTTCTGATCCTTGCCTATTAAATATGCATCCTGACTTCTATTTTCAAAATCATCCATTTCCTTCTCTACCCATTGCCATGAAAACTCAGGACAGACAAATCCGGACCTTCTATATATACCTGGAGTTCCTACTATTAATTCGCCATCAAATATAGATACAGAAATTTGTTTACATACTTCTTTAAAAGCCTTTGCTCTTCGAAGTATCATTGCCTCTCCTTCAGTAGCTTTATGGGATTCAGTAAAGGCAATAGCCCTTTCAACACAAATTGATGGCTTTGTATCAATATAATTTTTCTTTAATCTAGCTATACGCTCAGTACTCATAATATTTCCCCCAATTTATAATTTAATTTTGCCTAACTCCTTAAAAAAGTAACTAGAGATTGTTTAGCACTTTCCATATGTTGTTCTAATAACCTTGTTGCAAGATCCTTATCCTTGTTTTTACATGCTTCTAATATTTCATAATGCTCATATTGAGACGCTTGGTGAAAGCCCATATTAAGTAGATAAATCCTCATGTATCTTTCAACCTTAATATGCATATCGCTAATAAGACCCAACAATATTTCTTTTTTACTAGCGTTGTATAATACATTATGAAACTCAAGATTAAGCTCACTCAAGTGTTCTTCATCTTCTAGATCATCCATTTTCCTTAAAATATATTCTGCGTACTCTATATCTTTATTGTCTAAGTTATCTATGGCATATACTAATGCTCCTTTTTCAAGCATTATTCTAATATCAAATATCTCCTCAACTTCTTCTACTGAAAGTTCACTTACTATTGCACCCTTATTAGGATAGAATTTCACAAGTCCCTGTACCTCTAATATCCTTAAGGCCTCCCTCACTGGAATCATACTTGCATTAAAGCTTTTAGCAATTTCATCTTGCTTTAACTGCTGGCCTCCCTTCAATTCTCCATTTATAATAGCTTCCTTTAATCTTTCTACGATGATCTCTGGCATTGTTTTGCGTCTTTCCATTTTTTTCTCTATAAATCCGTTGGTTTTCATCATACTTAAATTATAATATATTTTAATATTTTGTAAATTATATTTTATAAAATATACTGTATACAATTATTATTTAGAGAAACTATAGTATTTATATTGTTAGTTTTAATAAAACTTATAGTTAATATATTTTAGTCATATAATATATCCAACTATTCCTTATTATCACATAATTATTGGTGCCTTATTATTATTTGTAACTGTATTAACAGGTACTATAATTGCATTTTCAATATTAGGCGATAGAGACGACAATACTCGTGGGTCTTTTAGTTTATTATAATTTGTTAATACTCTAAAACTGTATTAAAATATAATTAAACTATATGGAGGAAGGTGTATAAAATATACAGGATTAAACAATTCTATTGGTATTTTACAAGTATTTTTAAAAAGATTGATGAAGAATTTGTAATTGGATATTTAAATAAAAAAGAATTAGCTCTGTTTAAAAAATTATCTGTAGGAGAACAGCATCATAGCATAAGAGTTGCTAAAAATGCCATTAAAATCATTAATGATAAAAAAATATTAGGAATAGATATGAACTGGTTTATAAAAATATGTTTGCTACATGATATAGGGAAAACAGATGGGAATATTAACATTATCGACAAGTCAATATTAGTGATTATAGATAAGCTATCTAAAGGAACTATAAAAAAATATGCAAATATAAAAAAAATAGATATATATTATAATCATCCAACAAAAGCTATGAAAATCCTAAAACCCCTTAATTTAGATGAAGAATCTTTATATATAATAAGAAATCATCATAAAGTTGTAGAAGATAACATGCTTTTAAATATATTAAAGGAAAGTGATGATATTTCCTAACATCTTTCCTTAATATCTTCTATAGAAAAATTGTTTATTTCGCCTATTTTCAAGATCAGAAAAGCACACACCTAATTGTAAAGTCTGTGCTTAATTTTTGTTTGTTTTTGATTTTCATTAACATAATAACATACTATATTCTAGCAATTAATAAAAGCCATTTTGTAATTAAATATTTCTTTATATCTTTCTTTCCTCTATCCTAGATTTTATTTCGCTAATTAAGTCACTAAACTTATCTTTGGTTAAGGTAGGATACATTCTTAAAAAACTAATATGTCGTTTTTTCAATCTCATATATACCTTGTCTCTACGCTGTATTAATAAACCATCTTTTTCTTTAAGTTTTTGACTTAGCTCCCCTTTAATTACTTTAAGCTCTTTTAGTATTGCTCTAAACTCAATTAAAGAGTTAATTGTTAAAGTAACGTCTACAACAAAAATAACTAGGATTATATTATATAATGGCTCTATCATAAAGCTAGGTATTGAATATATGATTTCTTGTATTTTATAATTTAAAGCCCTCATTAAAAATACTGATGCAACTCCCCACATGATCGAAAATCTTAAGCACACATATCCTTTTAAATTAAACTTTTCATTAGTGTAATCCCACCATTTTGTATCAAATACTATCTCTAAAACATAGCCTGTTATATATTCTAAAATAGTAGCTACAATGAATCCACCCATAAATAAATAGAAAATATTGTCTTGTAGTGGTGTTAAAAATAATATCATTAATACTGATCCAGTACCATAAATAGGACAAATAGGTCCATGTAAAAATCCTCTGTTAATCAGCTTCTTATCGGTATAAATATGAAATATAACTTCTAGGCACCACCCTAAAAATGAATAAACTATAAAAATTAAAAATATAGTATGTAGATTTAAATATTGATTCAATTCCCTCTCTCCAATCTTTATTTAGTGCAAATAGTATTAATTAATATATGTACCCACTATTACTTTTCTATATCAATATAACAAAATCTTTTTCAAAGATTCTCAATGTTGATTTTGTTGAATACGTTACGGAAATTATGACTTATACACAGCTTTAGAAAGTACATAATTTCCTATGTGTTATAAATAAAACCAGCTCCTAATAAAAGTGTACCTCCAAATATTAGTTTTTCATATCTAACATTTGGAGTACACTTCAAAGAGCTGGCTTTATTTATATATTTTATCTTAAGGAAGCTAAAAACCTTTCTACACTTAACTTTAGTGATCTTTAGCAGGAGCTAGGCTGTTCTTTGAAACATTAGATTGTTTGGTAATTATAGAACCAATTATACATATAGTAGCTGAAGTAATAACTGGCAGTGCAAATGCTATTAATAGCTTGTTAGCTACAAAGAATGGTACTCCTGAAACTACTCCTAGTACAGCTGCTGCTAGCGCGATCCTTTCTGTTAAATGAGGATTGAAGAGTCCAAAGAACAATGGGAAAAATACTCCAGCACATACTAGGTCTGCAACAAAGAAAAGGTAAAGAACACTGTATCCCTTTGATGCTATTAAGATTGCAGGTAAAATTAGTACCACCGTCATAACCCTAGCAAAGGTTAATAAAGATTCCTTTTTAATATTTTTAAATATCCTTTGGCTATCTATTGTAAATGTGGCAACCATTGCATTTAAAAGTGTGTCTACCGTACTCATTACTAAAACTAAGGCTAGCATAAAAACAGCTATTATTAGTCCACTAGGGAAAAGTTTGTAAACTAGTGAGAACAGTGCAACTGACGGACTTTCTGCAACCCCAAGTCCAGTTGATACAATTCCTAACAATCCAGTTAGCATCATTATAGGAAGAGCAATTAATATGCAAGTAATTAAGGATGTTCTAAGTGTTTTATCATCTTTACCTGCATATACTCTTTGCCAATAGCCCTGATGAAATAGGTTAGCTGCAAATACTCCAATGCAAAGTGTTAGACCATATTCAATTCCACCCCAGTTTTTAAAATCAAATAAATGAGGCGCATTTGTAGTAGCCTTACCTAGGATTTCTCCAATTCCTCCACCATAATATATAACTCCAATAGTCACTACTACTAATAATATTACCACTAAAACCATTTGAATCATATCTGTAAACATGGATGCTCTAAGTCCACCATAGGCTGTATATATTAATGTTCCAATTCCAATAAATAAAGCGGTATAAAGTAGGGGTACTTCCGCCAGCTCATATGCCACCAAGCCTATTGCCGTAAGCTCTGCCACTAAATGTACAAACATGTAAAATATAGATAATAATACTGTTAGTATATACATCTTAAATCCGTATCTTTTTAAAGCATAATCATTTAATGTGCTTCCTTCTGGTAAATAAGCTTTAATTTTAGGGCTTATAACTAAAAATGCAAAATAAAGACTAGCTACACCTATTGCATAGCCTATAATAGTTATAATTCCACCAATTGACCCTGCTTCTGGCGGTGTAAATAATATAAATACCCCAAGGAATGAGGCTAGAAATGTGGCAGATAATATTTTCGATCCTGTACTGCCCCTAGCAGTTAGAAAATCATCCATGGTTTCTATTTTCCCTCTACTATATAGAACACCTATAATAGTAAAAGTAACAACTGTTAATGCCAATAAAGCCATTATATTGAAATATGAAATCATTA
Organism: Alkaliphilus flagellatus; assembly: GCF_018919215.1. NCBI lineage: Bacteria > Bacillati > Bacillota > Clostridia > Peptostreptococcales > Natronincolaceae > Alkaliphilus > Alkaliphilus flagellatus. The sequence continues at coordinate 158,405 of NZ_JAHLQK010000003.1, read as the reverse complement.
ATCTATACCTCCTGCATTTGTATTTATTTCATAGCCGAGGGTTCTAAGACCCATTTGAACTAAACTTTTATTTATTTTCGCGCAAAATCATTATATAATTTTACTGCTGCTTCCCTAATATCTTCCTTACCTAATATAGCAGAAACTATAGCAACTCCGTCTATACCTGTGTCGCTTACGGATTTTATATTGTTTTCATTAATACCACCTATTCCAACTACTGGAATGCTTATATTTTCTTTAATATTTTTAAGCTGGTCTAATGTTACAATACGAGTATCCGTTTTAGTATCTGTAGGAAACAATGCCCCTACCCCTATATAGTCAGCCCCATCTTCTGTAGCCTTTAGGGCTTCTTCTAATGTTGCAGTAGAGACTCCTACAATTTTATCTTTTCCTAGAATATCTCTTACAACATTTGCTGGCATATCATCCTGCCCCACATGAACCCCATCGGCATCTACTGCTAGAGCAATGTCTATCCTATCATTAATTATTAGAGGAATATTATATTTAGATGCGAGCTCTTTAACCTTAACTGCAAGGCTATAAAACTCTGAAGAAGTAGCATTTTTTTCTCTAAGCTGGATAAGCGTTACACCACCTAAAATAGCTTCTTCCAAGCTCCTTATAAAGTCTCTTCCATCTAAAACATCTCTATCGGATACTAAATAAAGCCCATAATTAATATTTCTATTGGATTTCATTAATCTTTCCCCCTTCTTTAATATCTTCTGCCTCAAATTTGCTTATTGCATCAATTAAGTAAACTTTAAAGCTTCCTAATCCTTCCTGTTCTTTTAATCGTTTATGTGCTTTCTCTCCTGCAATACCCATTATCATAATTCCTGCAATTGTCCCATATAGGCTTTCTTCTCCTGTACCACAACAAACACCTATTAAAGATGAGCTCATGCATCCTGTGCCTGTTATGCTAGATAATATTTCATGGCCATTATTGATATAATAGACCTTTTCTCCATCAGAAATAATATCTACTGCTCCTGTTATTGCAACAGTACACCCCAACCTTTTTGAAAGCTCTATAGCTATTTCTTTTCCTCCATCTAATGGATTATCTATAGAATCTACTCCTCTAGTTAAGGCTTCTATCCCATAAATATTTTTAATTTCCGACATATTACCCCTAAGCACAGATAGTTTTACTTCCCTTAAAATTCTCTCTACTGCTTTATTTCTTAGAGTTGTTGCACCTACTCCTACAGGATCTAATATTACTGGAATATTTAATGTGTTGGCTTTTTTACCTGCTAATATAAAGGATTCTATAGTTCTTTCATTTAATGTGCCTATATTTAATACCAGTGCAGATGCAATTGATACCATTTCCTCAACTTCCTTTGGGTCATCTGCCATTACAGGACTTCCTCCTAAAGCTAGTACAATATTTGCACAATCATTAACTGTAACATAATTTGTAATGTGATGTACAAGTGGTTTATTCTTTTTTACATTTTCAAGAATTTCATAAAGATATCCATATAACTTCATAATTAACCCCCTACACTTTGAAAGTAATCTATCTTATAAAAGTCCAGCTTTTTTGTATAACTCATAGAAATGGTGCGTAGGTCCTACGCCTTTACCTATAGAGAAAGAATTTTCGATTGCAATGGTTATATAGTTTTTTGCCTTTTCTATAGCTTCGACAATGGAAAGTCCCTTACCTAGGTTAGATGCGATTGCAGATGATAATGTGCAACCTGTACCGTGGGTGTTTTTAGTGTCTATTCTAGGTGAATTATAATAAGTAAATACTGTTCCATCGTATAATATATCTACAGCTTCATCTTCTAAATGTCCACCCTTAACTAATACATATTTAGGTCCCATTTTATAGATTATATGTGCTGCTTTTTTCATATCCTCTAAAGTATTTATTTCTAGCCCTGTAATAACTTCAGCCTCTGGTAGATTAGGAGTTACTACCGTTGCCATAGGTAATAGATGGGTTATTAGAGCTTCTTTAGCTTCCAGTTGTAATAGGTGAAACCCACTTTTAGAAACCATTACAGGGTCAACTACTAAATTTTGAATTGAATATTTACTTAATGTTTCTGCAATTGTCTTTATTGTTTCTGTTTTAGAAACCATACCAATTTTAACTGCATCTACAGAAATATCATCAAAAATAACTTCTATTTGTCTTTGAATAATATCCGGTGAAATATCCTGTACGCCAAAAACTCCTTGAGTGTTTTGGACAGTTACTGCTGTAATAACACTCATTCCAAATACTCCATGAGCTGAAAATGTTTTTAAGTCTGCCTGTATTCCAGCTCCTCCACAGCTATCTGAACCTGCTATAGTTAATAGTTTTTTCATTTAAATGCACTCCTTTTCTCTATATCTCTATTAACAAAACCTGTTTTTAAAAGCATTTTAAAAATAAAATATCCTATAATTACACCTACTAAGGAGCTTAAAACAAAAGGCACTACAAATCCAAACATTGCAGCCTCTTTTCCTATAAAATATTTTGCAACTGGATAAGAAACTATTGCACCTATAATACCAGTGCCGAATACCTCCCCAACCATAGCATAAAAAGATTTCTTTGTTCTTTTATACAAAATCCCAGCTAAGAATGCACCTATCATGCTTCCTGGAAAAGCAAGCAATGATCCAGTACCTAGTAAATTTCTTATGAGAGAAATTACAAATGCAACTGCTACTGCATAGCCTGGTCCAAACAATACAGCCGTTAGAAGATTAATGCCATGTTGAACCGGGAAAGCCTTTGATACTCCTATAGGAAAATAAATAATGTGAGCACTTACAACCCCAATTGCCGTTAATAAAGATGCTGTAGTTAATTTTTTTGAATCCATTTCATCACTCTCCTTTTTGCAAAAAACAGAAAAATTCCGCTATTGCTAACGCAATGCCCCATGGCGCACTCAATTTTTAACATTCGTTAAAAATTTCAAGTGCTTAAAATACTTCCAGCTTTCTGCTTTCTTAATTAGCTCACTATAGCAAAAAAGTATACTTTCTTATACTAATAAAAAAAGCACAAACCCAATTGTAGGATTTGTGCTTAATTACGCATATAATAAAATGCCCAATACAAATACACTTTCCTACGCTGGTATTATCCAGATCAGGTTCTTAGGGATCAAAGACATTATAGGGTCTTTCTCTCAGCTGGCCTTTCCAGCTCTCCCAGTGTTTAATTCTAATTTAGTTTTATTTTATACCAACATAATAACACATAGTATTTTTATAATCAATAAAAACAAATAAGTTACAAAAGCTATAGCTTTAAAATTATATAACAAATCCTCCGTTAACACCGATAACCTGCCCTGTTATAAAATCCGCTTTATCCGATGCTAGATAAAGAACACTTTGAGCAACTTCTTCTGGCTTACCAAATCTTAATAGAGGTGTACATTCAACTAAACATTCCTTTTCTTTTTCATCAAGAAAGCTATTCATATCCGTCTCAATAATACCAGGTGCAACACAATTTACCTGAATATTCGAAGGTCCCAATTCCTTGGCTAAAGCTTTTGTAAAACCAATTATTCCTGCTTTTGCTGTAGAATAGTGGACTTCACAAGAAGCACCTACCATACCCCATATAGAAGATATATTTATTATTTTGCCTTGTTTCCTACTAATCATATGTGGAAGGGCACATTGAGAACAATTAAACATGCCTTTAATATGTACATTCATCATATTATCCCATTCCTGCTCTGTAATATCAGTAAATAACTTTTGCTCAGAAATACCAGCATTATTTACTATTACATCTATAGTCCCAAATTTTTTTATACCTTCATTAATCATAGCTTCAACTTCATCTCTTTTTGTAATATCCGCTCTGTATGCCAAAGCATTGTATCCTTCTTTTAAAAGGCTCAACTGTAAATCAAGAGCTTCTTTTTCAGACTTTAAATAGTTTATTATTACATTATAATTGTTCTGCGCGAATAGCTTTGTTATTGCTGATCCAATTCCCTTTGAACCTCCAGTTATAAGTACAGTTTTATTCACTAGTTTCATCTTCTTTCTTATGCAATTAAAAAATTTATACTTTCCTAGACTATAAAAAAGCTCCATTATGGCTTTATATCTTTAATTTTACCATAATGGAGCCTATTATTTATATTTTTTTACTCTACTATCATTAATCTCTCTAATTCTAATGGCTCTATATACTCTCCATCCTTATATGCCCTCATATTCCCACCAGAGATTTCATCTATTAAAGCGACGTGGGCATCTCCTCCTACTCTACCAAATTCAAACTTTATATCATATAGATCTATTCCTTTTTTAGCCAGTTCTTCCTTAACTATATTTCCTATTTCCTTAGTAAGATCTTTCAGCACTTTGTACTCCTCTCTAGATAAAATACCTAGCATATGAAGAGCATCTTCTGAAATAGGCGGGTCTTGACGGATATCATCCTTAAGTGTAACTTCCACAAAGCCATCTAATGGTTGACCTTCTGTAGCATACATACCATAACGACGTAGAAAGCTTCCTACTGCTCTGTAACGGCAAATAACCTCAACTCCATTACCAAATACAGTAGCAGGTTTTACCGTCATAGTTGCTTCTTCAATGTTCGCATCAATATAGTGGGTAGGTATATTCTTTTCCCTTAATATTTCAAAGAAAAACTTTGTTAATCGAAGCCCTGCTTTGCCTGCTCCATCTATGGTTAACCCAACTGTGTTCGCTCCCGGATCAAACTTACCGTCTTCTCCTGTTACATCGTCTTTAAACTTAAGTAGATAATTTCCGTCTTCTAAAGCATATACGTCCTTTGTTTTTCCTGTATAAACATGCTTCATATTCATTAGCTCCTTTTTGTTTAAATTTTATAACCGTTATATATTATAATACTTATTATACATTAAATTTTTTCAAAAAACCAAATGTTTTATATAAAATTTTAAAAAATATACGAATATACTAGAACGTTTATACAGTTATTAAGGTATTTTATACGATATTTTAATTTCATGTAATAAAGAAAACAGCTCTATAGCCTATATTGCACCAGCTTTTAATTAATTATTTATCTCTTTCCTCCAGCTCTATAGAAATCCCCTTTCCATGTCCTTTATTAATTAATTTATCTTTCTTCCGATAATCTTTGGTTTTAAGCACAATGTCAAAATCATAATTCTCTGGATAGAGTTCTTTTTTCTCTATATAGAGTGATAGGCGTTTTTTGTTTATCTTAATCTTTTTTTGCATAATCATAACACCGTACTCACCCTTAGCATTTTCACCTTCACATATAATTCCTGTTCTGTTCATAGAGCTTACAAAAACACAATCTCCTACATTGAACATTTCTTTTTTATTACTCTTTTCAGCCTCTTTACTTTTATTAATGCCTATTTTTATCTTCTCAACCTGTTCTAAATGCTTTTTTACCTCTACTTCATCTTTAATAATAACTTCATATTGGTCTTTATATTGAGAATAATCCTTTTGCTCTTTATAGGTAATTGTATGGGCTCTCCCTATTAACTTTTCATCCATACCAAGTCTTAGGGCAATTAAAAATGCATTACTCTCTCCCGGTTTACCTATATTAAGCTTATATAATGGTTTTAAAGTATTAATATCAAATGCCATAGAACCATTTATAAAGCCTTCATGATTTTGAGCAAATTCTTTTATTTCACTATAATGAGTTGTAGCGCATATAATAGCACCTTTATTATATAACTCCTCTAATACTGCAACAGCTATACCCATTCCTTCACCTGGATCTGTGCCTGCTCCCAGTTCATCTAATATTACCAAGGTATGTTCGTCTGCACAATTTAAAATAGTGATTATATTTTTAATATGTGAAGAGAAAGTACTTAGACTCTGTTCTATACTTTGACCATCTCCAATGTCTGTTAACACATCAGCAAATATAGCTATTTCACTGCCTTCATCCACAGGAACATGCAGTCCTGATTGAGCCATCATAGTTAATAGTCCTACTGTTTTTAAAGTAACGGTTTTACCACCAGTATTGGGCCCTGTTATAATTACACCTTTATAATTTTTGCCAACTTCAAAGTCCAAGGGTACTGCTACTCTGCCAATTAGTGGATGTTTAGCCCCCTTAATATTGATATAGTTTCTATTATTAAAATCTACACTTCTACCATCTATAAGCTTACTATACTTACCTTTAGCGAATATAAAGTCATAATTACTCATTACTTCGATGTTAATATTAATTTCCCTTTCCTTTTCACATACAAGGACTGATAGAGTTGATAAAATTCTATAGACCTCCTTTTCTTCCTCGAACCTATACATTTCTAATTTGTCCTGCATTTTCTTAACTTCTTCTGGTTCAATAAAGACCGTTGATCCACTTTGAGATTTATCATGAATACTTCCTTCTATCTGTTTCTTATGCTCGGTTTTTATAGGAATTACATATCTATTATTCTTTTGACTAACTAGTGAATCTTGAATATATGATTTATATCTGTCATTCCGTAAAAAGTCTTCCAGCTTAATTTTTATCTTGTTTTCTAAAATAGCTATATCCTTTCTTACTTTAAAAAGCTTTGAGCTAGCCCTATCATCTACTCTTCCTCTAACAATAGCTTTTTCAATTTCTTCTCTTACTTCATCTAGTTCATAGGTAGATAATGCATAAAGACTAATAGTAGGTGCAACATAATTCTTATCTTTCATAAAAATTTTTAGTCTTTTTATTTCTTTTAGTAGCCCTGCTAACATTTCTAAATCTTCCGGTGAAAGAACCATGCCTTTAGTGAACTTATCTCTTACAATATCTATTCCTGACAAGCTATTAATAGGTATACTTGAGCTTATGTTTACAATAGCTCTAGCCTCTGTAGTTTCCTTCATAGCCGTTTCGATGCTTGCTTGATCTAATAAAGGTTCTAACCTTTCAACCCTCTCCTTAGCTATATTGGATAAGGCATATCCCTTTAATATTTCTTTTATTTTGTTATATTCTAATAGTTCAATTGTTTTACTGTTCAATTTCATTTCCTCCATTTCTTTTTTAAAAACTTCTAGAGGATTTTTAGGGATCTTAACTTAGTAAAAAAATTCGTCTGATGCTATCGCATCGACTCATGGCGCACTCAATTTTAAAGCTTAAGCTTCAAAATTTCAAGTGCTTAAAATATTACTGACCTTGTACTTCTTTAAAAATCTCTCAATAACTAAAAATTTATACTCTCCTAAGCAATAAAAAGGCTATAGGTAACTAGAGCTCACCTATAGCCTAAAACTTCCTTTAATAATTGTACACTAAACCTATATATCAAATAAATAATTAGATATTATTAAATAAGCTTATTCATACAATAAAATGGCATAAAAATACCGTGACAAAGCACGGATTATTATCTTCACATATTATAAGGAGACTGTGAACCGCGTTTTTACTAAGTTTAAGTCCTAAAAAATCCACAACAAATAAACCTACATAAATAGGCAAATTTAAAATTCTTTAAGACCCGTTATTCAATTACTTAGTTAAAAACAACCTCGGACATCAACATACTCCCTTTCTTATAATATATATTTATTATATTACTATTTACATATTTTGCAATAGTATTTCAAAAAAATCAAATAATTTAATAATAAAGATCTAGTTATGCAAACCATGTACTTTACATAACTAGATACTTTATGCAATTCCTATGCCTTTGGAAATGTAACAATTAATTTAAATAAATCTCCATCTACAGTTATTTCTAACTTTCCATTTTGAAGTTCTACAAAGCTTTTAGCTATCGAAAGTCCAAGTCCTGATCCTTCGGTATTTCTGGATTCATCCCCTCTTGTAAAACGTTCTGTAATTTCAGATGCATCAAAATTCATCTCATAAGCAGAAATATTTTTAAATATAAAGCTTACCTCATACTCGTTTTCTATAATATCTATATATACTCTTGAGCTTTCCATTGCATATTTTAATATATTAGTCAAAATGTTTTCGAATACTCTATAGGTTCTTCTACCGTCTAAATTACACATCACTTTATTTTCTGGTGTGTTTATTTTAAATTGAAGGTTACTATCATTTATTTTTTCTTCTAATTCTCCTAATGTTTGTCTAAAGAGGGCAACTGCATCTACCTTTTCTAAATAAAGCTCAATATTACCACTAGAAGCCCTACTTGCCTCAAATAAATCCTCTATTAATACCTTTAACCTCTGTGATTTCCTATCAAGTATACTAATATACTCTTTTTGGGTATCTAGGTCGATATCTTCATTTTTTAATAAGTCTACATAGGTAATAATAGATGTAAGCGGAGTTTTAAGATCATGGGATACATTTGAAATAAGCTCTGATTTCATCCTTTGACTCTTTATTTCTTTATCTACAGCTAATCGAAATCCTTTATTAATATTATTCAAGTTTTTAGCCATAGGGCTTAATATTCCCATATTCTCATCAAGACTAATATTAAAATTACCCTCAGCAACTTTGGCACTAGCATCATTTAAATCTTTTGCTTTAGCAAATACTTTTAGCAAATATTTAAATATAAATAAGCTGTAGGCTATCGCTAAAATAAATCCTAAAAACCTACCTGAACCTAAGATTAATATTGCTAATAGATTTATTCCTACTACTAATACTAACTTTCTATAGTTATCTTCCCTTAAATCTATTCGTGTCAACTTTTTTAATACTCCTTTTACACTTCTTACAAAATATAAAAATATTTTTCCAAAAAAGCTGTTATCGATTAGACCCTTTTTGAATCCTGTATAATAAATATACTTTAAATATACAGTACTTAAATAAACAAGAAGATATAATATAAATGTTAGAATTATCCCAACTACATAAAAGTATGGGTCTGCATCATATATGAAACTCCCAATGCCATATCCATAGTAATTATAGCCATCAATCATAGATCCTGTGCCAGCACATAGTAATACAAATCCAATCCATGTAAAGACCTTAAATTCTAAAAACATTTTATTAAATATTCTACAAATAGTCCTCTTGCTTTGTGCAGAATAGGGCACTGCAAAGGCCGATATTATTAAAATTATAATACTTACCGCTCCTATTACTGAAATAAGCATTGCATAGTCTGGAAATGCATGAGTGTCCTTCATATCCACAGTAAACACATCATTATATGCTTCAAAATCCTCTGGAACAATATATAATACTTCTAAATTAGCATATTCTTTTTTAATTTCATCATCTGAATGATTCAACATATCTACAAAAATGCCTTTATTGAACTTACTTCCTGAGGATGTTTCTATTTTGGGATCCCCATTTTCATCAAATGTAGCTTTCATATAAAAAAGACTATTTTTTATTTCTTTTTCAAGCTGGGCATCTGAAATATCTGCCATATTACTTAAGGAGTTTCTTTCTACTGTATATTCCTCAGATTGTGTATTCTCTGTATCCTCTAATTCATCAACGGGATCTAAATCCTGATTAACTGTACTATTAATCTTATACTTAACACTTTTTAAATCTACATATCTACTCTCATAGCCTTCATCAGCTTTGTTTATAGAGTGCTGAAGATTCCTTGTTAAGCGTGATAGATTATAAACAAAATTACTACTTTCTAAATAAGATTTTGCATTATCTTCTACAGGAAAATAACTATTTCTTATAGGCAGATAGCTTACCACTGAAGCCGCAGCAAATATTAATATAATAAGCACTGTAGCTAGTGAAGAAGCTATAAAACTCCTCTTATCTTTTTTCTCATATATAATTTCATCATTATCGTTTTGGTTGTTCAAATTTGTATCCAACTCCCCACACCACCTTTAAATATTTTGGCTCTCCTGGATTAATTTCAATTTTTTCACGAATTCTCCTTATATGAACTGTTACCGTATCTGGATTATAGGCTGGCTCTTTCCATACCTTCTCGTATATTTCCTCTATAGAAAATACTCTGTTAGGATTGTTCATAAGTAAATATAGAATTCTATATTCTAAAGGGGTAATTTTAACTTTTTCGCCATCTACAACTAGTTCCTTGCTATCATCCCTAAGCTCTATACCACCTATTTTTATCATATTTTCTTTCGGTACTACATTGTTATTTGAATAATTTGTATATCTTCTCAGATTCGAATTAACCCTTGCAAGTAACTCCATAGGATTGAATGGCTTAGTTATATAATCATCTGCCCCTATATTAAGTCCTAGTATTTTATCCATATCTTCAGACTTTGCAGATAGAAAAATAATAGGCACTGAGCTCTTATCTCTTATTTTGATTGTAGCTTTTGTACCATCTAGCCTTGGCATCATAATATCTATAAGCACTAGATGTATTTCTTCCCTGTCAAATATTTCTAAAGCCTCTACCCCATCGTATGCCTTAAAAACATTGTAGTTTTGGTTTTTTAAATAAACCTCTATTGCATCTGTTATTTCTTTTTCATCATCAACAACAAGTATATTATACATATGCATTTCACCCCTAAACCCTTCTGAGATATCTCTTGTAGTTATAATAACATATACTTTCTAAAAATCTACTATTATAATCCTTACAAATTTCTTACAAAATTATGCTGTTGCTATGTCAACGCTCCAGTCTCTAAATTAGGTAGTAATAATAGAACTGATTTATGCCTTATAAAACCCTAAAGTAGTCTGCCACCATAGATGCTGTTTAAAAAAATATTGACATTTATCTGTTTTAAAAATATAATAACTAATAATTAATCGAAATGAATATTTAATCAACGATGACAGAGAAAGAAGCATTGAAACTGTAACTACAGAGAACTGGAATAGGTGAGAGCCAGTATTATAAGACAATGTGTATGTTCACTCTAGAGTTTTTGCTCTAAAAGGTATTCAAGTAGGAGCAAAGGGTTGTCCCCCTTACCAAGACTATAGTTTAGCTTTTAGCAGACTAGAAATTAAGATGGTCTTATTCTTTTTAAGATCAAATAGAGTGGTACCGCGAATCAGCTTCGCCTCTACATATGTATGTAGAGGTGAGGCTTTTTTTATTAATTATTAAAAGGAGGTATTTTTTATGAGGGACAAATGGTCTTCAAAGTTAGGATTTATATTAGCCGCTGCAGGCTCAGCGGTAGGGTTAGGTAACATCTGGAAATTTCCTTATAGCGTTGGCACCAATGGAGGAGGCGCCTTTGTAGCTATATATATTGTCTTTTTAATTATTATAGGAGCCCCACTTATGTTAGCCGCCATTACACTAGGCAGAAAAACTCAACTCTCTGTTTTTGGAGCCTATAAAAGTATAGATAGCAGATGGTCCTTTGTTGGCACATTAGGAGTAATTTGTGGTTTCTTTATATTAGCTTTTTATTCAACCGTAGGAGGATGGGTTTTATATTATTTTAAAAGTGCTATTTCAGGCGCATTAAATATTACAGACCCTAATTCTCTTGGAGAAATATTCAATAGTCTCATGAACTCACCAAAAGAACTTATTTTATATCAATTTATTTTTATGTTATCAACTGTAGCTATCGTATTAAAGGGCATTAGCGGAGGAATAGAAAAAGCTTCTAAGGTAATGATGCCAGCATTGTTTATTATGTTAATAATAATAGCTCTAAGAAGCTTAACTCTAGATGGGAGCATGGCTGGAATTAGGTTTTTATTTGTACCAGATTTGTCTAAAATAACTATGGATGTAGTTATGAATGCCTTAGGACAAATGTTCTTCTCCTTAAGTATTGGTATGGGCGTCATGGTTACCTATGGTAGCTATTTAGATAAAAAAGAAAATATCTTAAATACGGGTGTTATTATTCCAGCCATAGATACGGCAGTTGCATTAATTGCAGGTATAGCCATAATCCCAGCAGTTTTTGCCTTAGGTTTTGAAGCAAGCGAGGGACCAGGACTTATGTTTGTTACCCTACCGGCAGTTTTTGCATCTATGCCAATGGGAATTATATTTTGCATTGTTTTCTTTTTACTAGTAATTTTTGCAGCCTTAACATCCTCCATATCTATGTTGGAAGTAGCTATATCCTATTTTGTAGATGAAAAACAAAAAAGCAGAGTACCCACCACATTAATAATAGGGCTTTTAATTTTTATTTTAGGAATACCTGCTTCTCTTTCAATGGGAGCATGGAAGGATTTAGGTTTAATTGGGAATCTTAACTTTTTTGACCTTTACGACAAGCTAACTTCAAATATACTTCTTCCTACAGGTGGATTTCTACTTTGTATATTTGTTGGATGGATATTAAAGGCTGAGGAAGCAGTTAAAGAGATAGAAAGCTCAGGTATTAAGTTCAAATTAGCTGGACTTTGGTGTTTTTTAATCAAATATGTAGTGCCTATCGCTATCTTTATAATATTAGTAAATTCCTATAGGGATTTTTTCCTTTCACTATTATAGAAATGGTTCTACAAGCAAAGATTCCACATGGACACTAATCATATTATCTAATGACCATATAATTCTAATATTCCAGTCTATAGGGGATGGAATATTAGAATTGTTAGTCATCAGATAAACTACCTTTATTGTTTATATTTATCAACATTAATAAAATACAATAATAAAAACTTCTTTAACTATATTTAGATTACTTTCGTGTATCCCTACTTATATAACTCTCCTGCAAGTTCCTCTAGTTTACTTATATTTAAAATCTCATAATAATCCTGGTTCTTTTTTATAGCTCCCTGACTACAAAGTTTGTTTAAGGTTCTTAACAAATGTCTATAGCTTGTCCCTAATAGCTCCGACATTTCTGTTAAGTTACCATCAAAAATAATATTATTTTGTTCTTGCTTTTGTGTACTAGATGAAATGGCTAATATATAGCTCGATAATCTATTCTCTAAAGGGTATAACAAATTGATAGAACTATAATTTGATAGTCTAGTTAATTTCTCACCTAAACAACTACACATATATCTCAAGAACTTTGGATCATCAATTACATACTCCCTTATATTTTCAAGTGGTATGCCTACACAATAGGTATCTTCTATAACCTGAACATTAGAATCTGCTATATTATAATGTATAAATTCAATATCCCCAATTACTTTAAAGGGTTTATTAAAACACAATAATAATGACTTACCATTACTTAATAATGTATAAACCTTAGCTTTGCCTTCTACAAAGAAAAATAGATGCTCTATTTTTTCATCCGACTTACAAATATGTTCATTTCTTTTAAAAAGAAAAAGCTCCATATATGGTATCATATCAATGCTAAATATTTGGTCTATGCTGTATTTTGAAATATAATAGTTTAATTTCTTATTATCTTTGATCTTTTTCACTTCATCCTATCTCCTAAAAATTTTATAGTTTTATATAATTATAGCACACATACTATGACATATGTCATAATCTAGTTTGCTCTATATATGCTAATATTAAGACTAGATAATTTAGGGAGGTATTTTATGTATAAGCTATACTCAGGATTAATAGGTGTGTTAATTGCAATAATGTTAGTTTTTAATGGTGTTCTTGCTAGTAATATAGGTAATTATTCATCAACAGTAATAATTCACATAATAGGACTTATTGGAATAAGTTTTATTTTAATAGTAAATAAAACTAAATTTAATTACTATAAGGATATTCCCTTACATCTTTATAGTGCTGGAGCTATTGGAGTCTTTACCGTATTATTTAACAATATAAGCTTTAATCACCTTGGAGTGTCATTAACTTTAGCCTTAGGCTTGTTAGGTCAATCATTTGCTTCAGTAGTTATAGATAACTATGGTTTGCTTGGAATGGAAGTTGTAAAATTTAAAAAAGAAAAGGTATTAGGTCTAATTTTAATATCTTTAGGAATAGTTATTATGAATCTATATTAGGAGGATAAGACATGATATATGCTTTATTTGCCATTGGAGCAGGGGTTTCAATAGTTATTGCTAGAATTATAAACTCAAATTTAGCAGATAAGATAGGGGTATTTCAAGGAACCTTTTTTAATTATGTTATAGGATTATTGTTTTCAAGCATATTTTTATTGTTAAGTACAGAAACCTTTAGCCTAGCACCTCAAATTCTAAAAACCATACCATTTTGGGCTTATTTAGGTGGTTTAGTTGGTGTGGTAGTTGTAGCAATGTCAAATATAGTTACCCCTAAAGTATCTACATTCTACTTAACTTTGATTATTTTCATAGGGCAACTCTTGGCTGGAATAATAATTGACTACTATACTTTAAGCCTAATATCAAAGGGTAAAATAATTGGAGGTTTACTAGTAGTTGCAGGGTTAACATATAATCTGATTATAGATAAGAAACAATTAGATGAAAATAAATTATAGAGCACCTGACTATAAAGACCAGTATAGTAATTTAATATTAAATTACTATACTGGTTTTTTAAAATTACCTATTAATTTGTTTACTAATCATATACTTTACTTGTTATAGACTTAGCCCTTATTTAATTGAATTAGGTAGCTTTTTTATAAACCCATCTTTCGAATTAATAATTACAACTTTAATTACACTATGAACTTCCAATATATAATTTCTTTTGACCAATGGATAACTAGTCGCTGAATATTATCTACTAATTTTGTTGAAACTATTTACTATAACTATTATTAATACAAGGTGGTTTTAAATATGTCTAAATTAGAAAACTATAAATTGTCTAATTCATTGAAAGAAAATATAGAAACAATCAAAGAAATATTTAGTAATGATGGCACATTAGTAAACAGACTATTTAAAAATCAATATAATCCTAGTTTAAGGTGCTGCATATTTTTTGTTGAGGGAATGGTGAATAGTACGGTTATCAATGAAAATATTATTGAACCTATTATTACAAACTCTATTATCGAAAAAGGATCTGATGCAATTAATCAGCTGCACCATCAAATAATTGCTGCAGATAATGTAACAAGGACAAAGGATATAGCCAAAATTATAGAAAGTATTGTTAGTGGCGATACGATACTTTTTGTTGAAGGCTCATCAGAATCATTAATAATTCAGACAAAAAAATATGAAACTAGATCTATTGAAGAGCCGGTTTCAGAAAAGGTTTTGCGTGGCCCACGCGAAGGATTTACAGAATATATTATAACCAATATTTCAATGATAAGAAGAAAACTACAAACTAATAATCTTAAATTTGAATTTACTGTGCTTGGACAACAAAGCCGTACAAAGGCATGTATATGTTATATTGAAGGAGTCGTAAATAAAAAAATACTTAATGAACTATATAAAAGATTAGATAGTTTCAGTATAGATGGAGTATTAGATGTAAACTATATACAAGAATTTATCAAAGACTCTCCATTGTCAATGTTTGATACAATAGGTAATACAGAAAGACCAGATGTTGTTGTAGCTAAGCTATTAGAGGGACGTATTGCTCTTATTCTTGACGGAACACCTGTTGTATTAACACTCCCATATTTATTTGTTGAATATTTTCAGTCCAATGAAGATTACTATATAAACTTTACTTTTGCTTCTATTGGAAGATTTTTAAGAGTAATAAGTTTTCTTATTACAATAAGTACCCCAGCCATATATTTAGCATTAGTAAGCTTTCATCAAGAAATGATACCAACACAACTTCTTTTAAGTATAGCTGCGGCAAGACAAGGAGTGCCCTTCCCAACAGTAGTTGAACTGCTAGTTCTATTAATCATATTTGAAGTATTGAGAGAATCTGGAACACGTATGCCTACACATATGGGTGAAGCTTTAAGTATTGTAGGAGCTTTAGTATTAGGACAAGCAGCAGTGGAAGCTAGATTTTTTGGTGCCCCTATTGTAATTGTAGTAGCAATAACAGCGATAACAGGTCTTATGATATCAGGAATTAAAGGTGCAGCTATTATACTACGATTTTCTTTCTTGCTTCTTTCAGCAATGTTAGGACTATATGGATATGTGTTTGGGGCTTCTGCATTATTGATTAATTTATTTAGGTTGCGTTCTTTCGGTGTCCCCTATATGGCTAATTTAACTTCATTACACTTACAAGATTTAAAAGATACAGCTATAAGGGCACCATGGTGGTATATGGAATATCGCCCCAAATTTTTAGCATATAAAAATATTAAAAGAGAATCCTCTGGAGGCATAAAATAATGAACAAGCGTTTTGTTCTATTTTGCACTGTTATGATTAGCGTTGTAATTTTACTTTCTGGATGCTGGAATTATAGAGAAGTCGATAGGATAGCAATAGTTTCCGGTTTAGCAGTTGACCAAAGTCCTAAAGGTGATAAATTTCTACTTACTGCTGAAATAGTTGATGTACAAGGAAGCTTAACTGAAGGAAATGTTAAAGCTAGAAGAATTCAAGCTGAAGGAGATACGATTTTTGATGCTGTTAGAAATATGATCCTTATTTCAGCTAAAAGATTATATTGGAGCCACGCAAAGGCTATTATAGTAAGTCAAGATGTAGCAAAAGAAGGTATAGTATCAATTATAGATTGGATATCTAGAGACATTGAACCAAGAACAGATATGGGTATATTTGTTTCTAGAGAAAAAACGGCTTGGGAATTATTAGAACAACAAAGTGTAACAACTGATATACGTGCTTTTGAAATGGAATATATGCTTATGGGGAATAATGCTTTATCGAAATCTGTAAGAGTAGATATAATTGAGTTAGTAGATACTATGTCAGGTAAAGGAACTTCCTCATATTTACCTGCTATTGGCGTTACATTAAATGACGGAAAAAGAACTGCAAATCTTTCTGGGATAGCTGTACTTAGAAAAGATAAGCTTATTGGATTTTTAAATGAACAAGATACAAAATTCTTTCTTTTTGTAAAAAATAAAATACAAGGAGGATTATTAATAGTATCTCCAGATGAAGGACATCCAAAGGATAAAATAACATTAGAAATATTTAAGAGTAAAACAAAAGTACAACCAGTTTACTCAAATGGAAAACTACTAATGAAGATAGATATCAATACAGAAGTTGCTGTAGCACAAGAAGATATACCTATAAACTATATGATTGAAAAAAACAAAAACAGACTCAAAAAAGAAACAGAAAAATACTTAAATAAAAATATTGAAAATATAATAAAAAAGGTTCAAGAAGATTTTGATACAGATATTTTCGGATTTGGAAGTATTGTTATGAAAGAAATGCCTTCATTATGGAAGAACATTGAGGATGAATGGAATGAAATTTTTAAAACGCTAGAAGTTGATATAAATACAGAAATAGATATTAGAGGTAGTGGTCTTCTATCTAAACCAATACAAGTAGGTGACTAAATATGGGAATGCTTATATTGTACTCTCTCCTATATATCTTATTTATACTTGTTGACATTGTTCCAATTTATAAGGATAATAAACGAAAATTATTATTAGTATATTTCATAATGTGGTTTTCTTCTTATATAATTTTTGTATTGATAAGTGCTAACATAAAAATCCCTAGTCCTGCATTAGCTATAAAAAAACTTATAGCCTTAATCTTTGGACTGTAGAATTATATAATAGATAAGTAATATTTTTTATTAATTAAGGAGTAGAAACCATGAAAAAAGAAATAATTTCAACTAAACAAGGTGTAAGTATAATGTTTATATTTTTAATAGGAACTACTTTAGTAGCTGGTGCTGCCAACAAAGCTCAGCAGGATGCTTGGATTTCTATCTTAATTGCTGTAGCGATAAGCTTACCAATGTGCTTTGTATACTCAAGACTTATTAAGCTTTTTCCTGGTAAGAATTTATTTGATATTGTTGAAGAAATATTTGGAAGTATTGTTGGAAAAGCTATAACTCTTATTTTTATTTGGTACTTTTTTCATCTAGGAGCTTTAATTATAAGAAATATTACTGAGTTTATCCAAGTTGTTTCCTTTGCTGAAACACCCCAGTTCTTTGTTGCTGTATTCATTGGATTATTAGTTACTTATATGGTTAAAAGTGGCATAGAGGTGTTGGGACGATGGTCGGAATTTGTTCTTCCCATAATAATATTTATAATTATTTTAACAATTTGTCTATCCGCACCAAAAATGAACTTTAATAATTTAAAACCAGTGCTATATAATGGATTTAAACCTGTTTTTCAAGGTGCTTACACTCTGTTTACATTCCCCTTTGCTGAAACAGTAATATTTACAGTTATTTTTAGCTCATTAGAACAACAAAACAAGTGCTTTAAAGTGTATTCATTAAGCTTAATTATGAGTGGTGTTATCTTACTGCTTGTAGCACTGAGAAATATTTTAGTTTTAGGAATCGTAAATATAAACTACCTTTATTTTCCATCTTATTCCGCTGTATCTATAATAAATATAGGGGACTTTTTGCAGCGTATTGAAGTAGTAGTATCTATAACATTAATATTATCAAGTATTGCAAAGCTAAGTGTTTGCCTATTTGCAACAAGTATTGGTGTTTCAAAACTTTTTAATTTTGATGATTATAAATTAGTAGCAGCGCCAATATGTCTTTTAATGTTAAATCTATCATTTATTGTTTATAATAATACCATGGAAATGTTTGATTGGGTAGAAACAACTAATTTATATTATTCAATACCATTTCAAATCATATTACCATTGACTATTCTAATCGTTGCTGAAATAAAAATTAGACTAGGTAATTCAAATAATAGTTTATAAAAATAATACCTATAATTCTATCAATTATTATATTAATTGAGCTTTCAAGGTTGTGGTAAGAAACATTTGCTTTTTAAAAATTTTTCTAATAAAAAACAGGAACTCTCCTATAATATTAAGAAGAGTTCCTGCTTTTTATATAATGATTATTAAATTAAGTTTTGTAAAAAATTACTCGATTACTTTATTAAATCGTTAAAATATAAAGCATTTTCAGCATTTACATCAGGCATTGTAATATTTATATTCTTATTATTAATATTATAAATATTTGTTTTAAACTTCATACCTAATTTTATTATAGGTGCTTTTTCACCTAACATAGATTCTCCAACTACATCAGTATTAATAAAAGCTTTTTCTATAGAACCTAAGTCAATGTTTAGGTCGATTACACCTTCTTCATGGGTAATATATCCATCTTTATTTATACCATACTCTATAGTAATACCATTATCTCCTAAAACCTTCACTTTATCAAAGCTATCCATAAATTCATTAAATTTCTTCTTGAATTCTGGAACCTCTTCTTCAAACTTATTTAATCCTTGATTAAATTCGTCTTTAGCTAATAGTTTTTCACTTTCTTCCATCTCTACAATATCTATTACTGAATTCATATAATCTTTTATAAATTCAACAGCATCTTTATTGTCTAATAGATCGTTTACTGAATATCTAATAAGCTTTTTAAAAGCTGCATCATCTAACTTTAATTCATATATAGATAATGACTCACCATCAACAGTCTTTTTACCTTTAGAATTTACCATTTTAAATCCAGGGTCAAAGTCTAAGTAGTGTTCCTTTACAAAATCAGTTAGTTTTGCTTCAATGTCTTTTCCAAGCTTAGCAAACTTGCTGAAATCAACTTCTTCTTGACCTGCATTCATCATTTTACCTATGTCGTATACTATGTATTCCTTGCTTTCACCCTCTGGAGATAATGATGACATCATAAGCTGAGGCATCTTAATTATTTCTACCATCTTAGGTGTGTCACCGGACATATCGGCATCAATCCATACCTGCATATCCATTTGCATACCGCCAAAGTTTACTCCTACTTTTGCTTCTGCCTTAGTTGCTGTCTGCTCTTGATTTAAAATCGCTTTTTGATCGGCATTAATTTTTAATCCATTAATCATGCTAATTATTTGTTTTGCCATTTCTTGATCTTCTTCTGAAAGATTGTCAACATCTACAGTAAAACTAATGTCAGTTTTACTCTCCATAGATGTTATATCTTTAGATTTCCCGAAGGCCTGATATAGTTTTAATTCGTCACTTGTACATCCAACAAAAAGCATTGATACTACTAACAATAGTGATACAATTGATATTTTTTTCATTCCTATCCCTCCCATATTATATATGTATTACTACAATTATACACTATATTCATCATATTACAATTTAACCTATTTTTCAATAAAAAAGGTTAAAGATTGTAAAATCCAAATTACCTAAGCCCTTTTATTAAAACACTCTTAATTAAAAGTGTATATTAAGTAAATTTGTGAGCCATAGAAACCTTAGCTCCTATGGCTTATGTGGCTTGATATTATAGAATAAAAAACATAGCTTCCATTTATTTGTTTTCCCTAATATGCTGTAAAGCCTGATTCATCTGTTCATATGTCATCATCCCTGGTACTGATCCTTGAAAAATACCTTCTTCATCTACAAAATATGATGCAGGATATCCACTGACTAGATAAGTTTTAGCTATGGCCCCATCTTCATCTAAAACTACTTCAAAATCATATCCTCCTTCTTTAATATATTTTTCTACAGCTTCTTTATCTTCCATTACATCTACTGCTAAAACAACTAAATCCTCATTCTCTTTATCTAGCTTTTGCAAATCTGGCATTTCTATGTCGCAGTACACACACCAGGTTGCCCAGAAGTTTATAAGAACTATCTTACCTCTGTAGTCCTGTAACGATATTTCTTCCCCATCTAAATTTCTAAGAGTAAAGTTTGGCGCTTCTTTTCCAACTTCTATTTCAAATACCTGCTTTTCTTGGCTTGCAGCCTGATCTTCCTCATTTCTTTCCTCAACAGCATTATCTTGTGGTGGAATAACTTCTACTTTTTTTCCCATTGTCAAATAATATAATCCTGCAAGCAATACTCCAATAAGAATTATTATTCCTATGCTTTTTTTATTCACTATGTGGCCCCCTTATATTAATAATCTACTTATGTTTACAATCTTATTGAAAAATACTAGAGTTCCAAAAATTATCATAATAAATCCACTAATTTTAGGAATATATATTATAAACTTTTCTGCTCTAGTAATAAATTTACTAAATACATTTATAAATAATGCAGTTAATATAAAAGGTATTGCCATACCAATAGAGTATATTAATAGTAGATAAATCCCCTTTGAAACAGTAGCTGCTCCCCCTGCATAAACAAGTATAGATGCTAATACAGGACCAAAACACGGTGTCCAGCCAGCAGCAAAAGCCATACCCATTAAAATTGAACTAAACCAGTTAGTAATTTTTCTAGGTGCTTTAATTCTTTTTTCCATATTTAAAAACCTTAAATTTATAATACCCATCATTTTCAAACCAAAAACTATTATGAGAATACCACTAATCTTAGAAAACATTTCTTTATTTCTTATAAAGACTTTTCCTAGGAAACTAGCAGATGTTCCCATTATTATAAAAATAATTGTAAATCCTATAACAAAACCAACAGTTCTTTTTAGTGCGAATAATCTTTTTGTCTCAAGTTCATTTTCCATACTAAGTCCAGTAATATACATTATATATGCTGGAATTAACGGAAGTATACACGGTGAAAAAAAGGACAAAAATCCAGCTCCAAAAGCTATTGATAATGAAACATTTCCTAAATCCATATCTCTCCTCCTAAAACATAAAATAAACGATAATAACTATTATAATATAATAATTATTTTAATATGATAATTATTTTCTATCTTATATATTATATTACCTCCTTACTTTTTGTCTACTATCCTTAATTCATATAACTATATTTTCCCTAATATCTTACATATACTTCATACTATTATGTAACCGCTGTTTTTAATAGTTTTATTCTATATTAAAACAGCAAATAAATACTAAATATTAAGGTCTAGAATAATTAGCTATAAAAAGGAAGAGGAGTGCAAATATAGCCCTCCTCTTTTCCTTAAGTCGATTGAGTTTTAAAAATAGAATCTTATTACTTATTATAAATATCGAAATATATTAAGGCTTAAGTATTACCTTTATACAATCCTCTTTTTTTCCATCAAATATTTTATAACCATGTTCTCCTTCATCAAGAGATAGTCTATGAGTAATTATATCTGTAGCATCAAAATTGCCTTCTTTAATTAATTTTAAGATTGGATCTACATAAGAATGTACAGGACATTGACCCATAGTCAAAGTTATGTTTCTAGAAAAAAAATCTCCTAGTGGAAACATATTATATTTTGAACCGTATACTCCTACTAATGAAACAGTTCCTCCCTTTCTTACAGCTTGGGTAGCTATTTCAATAGCAGACTTTGATCCACCTTGTAATTTTAGCATACTTTCTATCTTTTCTATATTAGACATCTTTCCATCCATGCCAACACAATCTATAACTGAATCTGCTCCCCCTCTAGTAATTTCTTTCAAATACTCTCCTGTATTATCATACTTTTCGAAATTAACTACTTCAACTTGATTATAATCCTTTGCATGATTTAGTCTGTAATCTAAACGATCCACAGCTATTACTCTGCTAGCTCCCTTATGTATTGCCCATTTTTGTGCCAAAAGTCCAACTGGACCAGATCCTAGTACTATAACTGTGTCCCCAGGTTTTACATTGGCCTTTTCTACTCCCCATAATGAAGTAGGTAGAATGTCTGTTAAAAATAGTACTTGTTCATCAGTTAAATCCTCCGGTATAACGGTTGGACCTACATTTGCATATGGCACTCTTAAAAACTCTGCCTGTCCACCATCATATCCTCCAAAAGTATTACTATATCCAAACATTCCTCCAGCTTCACCATTCTCATTTGAGTTGTCGCATTGACTTGATAGATCATGTTCACAATACCAGCAGTGCCCACAAGAAACTGGGAAAGGAACTATAACTCTATCTCCTTTTTTTACTTTTGTTACTTCTTTTCCGACTTCCTCAACTACGCCCATGGTTTCATGTCCCAATACAAATCCCTTAGGTAAATTAGGAACAAACCCATGAATTAAATGTAGATCAGAGCCGCAAATAGCTGTAGAAGTAACTCTTACTATTATATCATCTCTTTTTTCTATTTTAGGCTCCTCAACATCCCTTACTCTTACATTTTTTATTCCCTCATATACTATAGCTTTCATGTCAGTTCAAACTCCTTTTTAAACTTAGTTTTTACTATAGTATTTGTATTAAAGAGTTAACTTACCCAAACGAATCAAACTGCTGCTCCTATTTAATCTATTGTCATAGAAGCATTCTATATATTGATGTCCAATTATAGAATGTTTCTATATTTATTTACTCATATTACAGCCTATGATAAAATAAAAGAGTTAAATCACTAACAAAAAGTCAAATCGTTAACATATACTATGTTCCATTAGCTCAGCTGGCTAGAGCACCTGACTCTTAATCAGGGGGTCCAGGGTTCGAATCCCTGATGGAATACCAAAAGATAAAACCACCAATAAAAAGGTGGTTTTTTTTATTTATAACTAAAAATTACTCATAAAAATATAGATTCAAACATAGAGTTGATAGAGAAAACTTTATTAAAAAAACTTACAAGAAGGACAACCTTTTATGACTTTAGTATTTAATAATTACTCAATATAATTATAATTCCTTGTATAGTTAAGCGATATCTCATGTATTAGTTTACTATTAAAGATTAGGAGGCTTGATGATGTATTTCAATGAAGAAAAATCAGAAGTTCTAAAGAGACTTATGACCGATGAAAACCAAGGATTAAATGAAAGTGAAGTTAAGATAAGACAAGGAAGGTATGGTTTTAACGAATTTTCAAAGGGTAAGAAAAGATCTCCATGGGATGGCTTTTTTGATCCTATGATGATTATACTTTTAATTTCTGCCATTATTAGTGCATTGGTTGGTGAATATATAGATGCAATTGGTATAATGTTTGCCATAGTATTAAGTACTACAATAGGGATAATAACAGAGGATAGATCTAAAAAAGCGGCAGAAGCATTGTCCAAGATTACAGATAACATTACTGTTAAATGTATACGGAATGGGGAAGTAAAGCTGGTATTAAAAAATAATTTAGTTCCAGGAGATATAGTATTGCTTGAGACAGGAAGCATGGTTCCCGCTGATGGAAGACTCTTGGAATCCATAGAACTTAAGGTTAGAGAGGACATGCTAACTGGTGAGTCTGATGATGTTAACAAGTGTGGGGATACAGTCATAGAAATAGAAAGAATCGATTCCCATGGGAATGTGATAATACAAGAACCTGTACCTGCAAAACAAATTAATATGGTATTTGGCGGTACTTTAATTGCATATGGTAGAGGAAAAATGGTGGTAACATCAATTGGAGATTCAACTCAAATGGGTAAAATTGGCCAAAGTCTATATGATAATGACAATAATGAAACTCCATTACAAATAAAGTTAGGACACTTAGGTGAACAAATCGCTAAAATATCCGGTTCAATAGCAGGTATATTATTTATATTCATGATCTTCAAAATGATAATAAGTAAATCGCTACATTTAGATATATCGGGTATATTACCTTTTTTGAAGTCTATAGAACCTGTTAAAGGCGCCTTTGTAGTTTGCGTTGCCCTTATGGTTGCAGCTGTTCCCGAAGGATTACCAACAATGATAAATATGACCCTTGCAATTACAATGCAAAAAATGGCTAAAATAAATGCGCTAGTTACAAAAAAAGAAGCTTGTGAAACTATAGGTTCGGTTTCAGTTATTTGTTCAGACAAAACAGGAACATTAACTCAAAATAAAATGGCTGTAGAAAAGGTATTTATAAATGGAGTATTTGTTGAAAAATACGATAGGAATGAAAGTTACTTTGTAGATAACTGTATTATAAATTCAACCGCAGATATAACCTACGAAAACAATCAATGGAATTACATGGGAAGTGCTACTGAGTGTGCATTGTTGCTTTATTTAAAGGACAAGCAATACTACAAATACCGCAAAACAAAATCCATACTACATCAAATTCCCTTCACATCAAAGGCAAAGAGAATGGATACAATTATTCAAGATGGCAGAAACCATGTGCTTTTGTCTAAGGGGGCTCCAGAAGTTATTTTAGAATCCTGTGATTATGAATATATTGATGGGCAAATACTAAGGCTTACGAGTAAAAGGAAGGAATTTATTACTCAGCAGATTAAAAAGCTTCAAACTCAATCTATGAGAGTATTAGGTTTTGCCTATAAAAATATGAGTAGTGTACATAGAGAAGTAGCCATAAGCTCCAATGTCTATGAACAAATAGCTGTAACAGTCGATGGATATAACTTTGAAAAAAGTCTAATATTCACTGGATTTGTAGGTATTAAAGATCCTCTAAGACCAGATGTTAAAGAAGCTATTGATATTGCTAAAGAAGCAGGCATTACCACTAAAATGCTAACTGGTGACAATATTAATACTGCTGTAGCTATAGGAAATGAGCTAGGATTATTGGATAATAATCATAGGGCTGTTGAATCTAGCTTTATAGATGCGCTGTCCTATAGCCAATTAAGGGAAGAATTAGAGACAATATCAATAGTTGCTAGATCAAAGCCAGAAACAAAGATGAGAATAGTTCAAGCCCTTCAAGATAATGGAGAGGTTGTAGCTGTAACCGGAGATGGTATAAATGATGCTCCAGCACTATCCAAGGCAGATGTTGGTATATCCATGGGCATTGCAGGTACAGAGGTGGCAAAAAAGGCTGCCAGTATAATTTTAGCTGATGATAGTTTCAGTACTATAGTGAGGGGAATCCAGTGGGGAAGAGGAATATATGAAAACTTTCAAAGGTTTATTCAATTTCAGATTACAGTCAATATTGTTGCCTTTTTAGTCGCAATATTATCACAGATATTAGGAAAAGAAATGCCCTTTACTACTATTCAGTTATTATGGGTAAATATAATAATGGACGGTCCACCAGCCCTATCTTTAGGTCTAGAACCCGTTAGAAAAAATGTATTGAAAAGAAAACCTATTAAAAGAGATAGCAGTATAATAACAAAAACTATGCTTAAGACTATGATTGTAAATGCAAGCTTAATTACTTGTCTATTATTAATACAAATGTTTTTTAATCCATTAGGTGTATCAACAAGCGTCTTTAGTAGGAATGGAAAATTTGTAGCTAATGAAATGCAAACTACTTTGTTTGCCCTATTTGTATTTAGTGTATTATTTAATGCTCTTAATTGTAGAGAATTTGGGTTAAACAGTATAATACCCAATCTTACAAAGAACAGTATAGCTATAAAAATCATACTAGGTACTGGATGTGCACAAATTGTACTTATGGAATTGTATAATAATTTTTTCAATACGGTCCCTATAGATTGGATTCTCTGGGCAAAAATAATACTTATGGCCTCATCTGTTATTTGGATTAATGAGATTTTTAAGCTTATTGTAAGAACCATACGTTCTTAAACTATAAAAAAGCAGGAACTTTTCTTACTATATATGAAAAGAGTTTCTGCTTCTTTATTGTTATTTATATAAAAAATAATATATTATAATTGATTCTAGTACCTTTAAATACTATTTAACTCTAATTATTCTAGAGAGTTAGATACATCTCATATTGAGATATTTCTTCTTTTTTAAAATTATTGCGCTTTACAAACCCAGCTAAGTTAGCGTTATTAGAAAAGCTAATACTTAACTGCTTTAGATTAAGCTCTATTAATGCTTTTATAATCATATTCCTTGCAATTCCTTTATGTCTTTCTGAAGGTTTTGTCCAAATAAAATAGATTTTCCCATTTGTGCTTAAGCTTAAAGCTCCTATAATCTCTGAATCTTTGTAAACTCCATAATGAACTAAGCCATCCAGTCTCTCAATATAATCAAAATCATTTTGCCAATTAATATGTGTGTCCTTTAATTGATTTGATAAGCTCTTAGTAGCATTAAAAGAAATATTTTTAATTTCTATTAAATCGTCTATCTCTTTATTTATATCTTTATTATTTTGACATGTATAGTAATTAATATCGTAAATTTTTTCGTAGCCTAGATTTCTATAAAAGTTTATGGCTCTATCATTTCCTACAATTACTTCCAAAAACATCTGTTTACAATTATTATCCATAGCTACCTGCCTATGTAATTCAAAAAGCTTTTTACTTACACCTTTACCTCGATAGTCAGGATGAATAGAAAGGGCACCACAGCGAAGGGTTTTGACACCTTCATAATTTTTAATCCCTCCTAAAATCACTCCAATTGGCATACCTTGATCAAATGCAATATATGAGTATTCTAGTTGATTACCTTCAGGTCCAAAAAAACGGTTTAGAAATATCTCCTTAGACATCTCTATTTTTATAATGTAATCAGAAAAACCTATTTGAAATGCATTATATATGTTCTCAAACTCTACAGTACTACAGCAATTATATGTTATCATATTAATCCCCCTTTTCTATTTTTCTCAAAATCATGTCTGTATAGTTCTCAACTACTTCATAGGTTATTTCAATTCCCATTATACAGCTAGTAAATCCGATTCCATCCATTGTTGATAATATAATATAAACCATCGATGGTATATCAATATCCTCTTGGAATTCACCATGATCAACTCCTTGTTTTAATATTTTGGATAGATCGTCATAAAAGAGATGATATCTTTTCTTTGCCTTATCAGACATATTAGGATTTCTAGCAAGTACAGACCAAAACTCAAATGTAAATCGAGCCATTCTCTGAAGCTTATCTTCAAATA
Source organism: Alkaliphilus flagellatus (assembly GCF_018919215.1). Lineage (NCBI taxonomy): Bacteria > Bacillati > Bacillota > Clostridia > Peptostreptococcales > Natronincolaceae > Alkaliphilus > Alkaliphilus flagellatus. The sequence goes on along the minus strand of NZ_JAHLQK010000003.1, from coordinate 130,802 downwards.
AACCTATTAAAGCCCAATGAATATAATTAATTATTTTATCTCTATTAGACATATCTTTCGGAAAACTTTTAATTAATCTATGTCTTTGTTCAAATCTACTTTCAGCAATCTCTAAAAAAATCTCCTCCTTACTCTTAAAATAATTATAGATTCCCCCTTTACTAATTCCAGATGCGGTTACAATATCATCTATTGTGGTCTGGGCATAGCCATTTTCTGCAAAAACTTCAAATGCACACTGAATTATTTTATTTTTTCTGGCTTCCGCCGCTTCTTTACTGATTTTTGGCATATAATCCTCCTAAAAACTGGTTTGATACTCATGTATAAACTTATGTCGGACTTTAAGTTTATGTTCTATTATAAAAAACGACTAGTCGGTCTTTTATTTATATTATAAAATATATGATCTAATATATACAATAGTAACTTAATATGTTTTACACGCTAGAGGAATATTCTATCTATTTTAAAATTTTTATATTAAAATAATAATTAATAAACAACTGTAAAGGATGATTTTATTATGGATGAAATAGATAAAAAGATTGTTGAATTATTACAAGATAACTCTCGTATTTCAATTACGGACATTGGAAAGTTAATTAATCTTTCTAGACCAAGCGTTAGTGAAAGAATCACAAGATTAGTTGAAAAAGGTATTTTAGCGAAATTTACAGCATCTGTTCCTGCCCATACAGTTGGTCATGAGGTTAGCTTCTTTATGGAGATTAGTGATTTAAAGGTTTCTTGCGATAAAATAGTTAATATTCTTCTTTCAAATGAATATGTAACTGAAGTTCATTGTGTAACTGGTAATATTAATTATATTGTTCGAGCGTCCATGCCAAGTATAGAAATGATGAACCAGTTTTTGTCTGAGCTAATGAAATATAGTCAAGTTGTTACATCAATAATTTTGCATTCACCTTTAACTTGTAGACCAATAAAGCCTCTTTAGACTAAAGCTATAGAACCTATGTATTACTAGAATTTCTACTTGAATTTTGACTTAGTACTCATACAGTCACTTCTCCTATAATTCTGTATTCCTCCATGTTGGAGATTATCAACAAAAAATACCTGCTTTTTGAAGGAAATGTACTGTAAACTAGTTCAAATCTCTATATTTAAATTTACTCATCTATGTTAGTATTTTTGTATAAAATAAAAATATATTAAGGAGGAGTATGTTATGGGATATGAGTTTAAGGATGGATTAGAATTTGCTAAACAACTGGATAAATTAGATAAGCTACATCATGTCCGAGAATATTTTTATCTAAACGAAGGTGAAATCTACATGGATGGGAACTCTCTAGGGTTAAGCTCTAAAGAAGCTGAGAAAGCTTTATTGAATGTCTTTAATGTTTGGCGTAAGGAAGCAATCAAAATCTGGGGAGTTGAAAATGGCCGTTATTTTAATTTCTCAAAAAATATTTCAGAAAAATTAAAAAATTTAATTAATGCAGATGTGGATGAAATCATAATAATGGGAAGTATTACTACAAATATCCATCAAGCGCTGGCTACTTTTTATAAACCTATAAAAGAAAAATGTAAAATTATTGTTGATGAATTAAATTTTCCTACAGATATTTATGCTACTAAGAGTATTATTGAGCTGAAAGGTTACAAGGTTGAAGATGTATTAATTGAAATCAAAAGCAGAGATGGGCGTACTATTTCTGAAGAAGATATTATATCAAAAATGGATGATGATGTTGCATTAATCTTATTGCCATCAGTTCTATACCGTAGTGCACAGCTTTTAGATATGGAACTACTTACTAGAGAGGCCCATAAACATGGAATTATTATTGGATGGGATTTGGCCCATTCAATCGGATCTGTTCCCCATGACTTTAAAAAAATTGATCCTGATTTCGCAGTGTGGTGTTCATATAAATATCTAAATGCTGGACCTGGAGCAACTGCTGGCATGTATATAAATAGAAAGCACTTTAATAAAAGTGCTGGCCTTAAGGGCTGGTTTGGAAATAAGGATGAAAGTCAATTTCTTCTAAGTCATGATTTCGATCAAGACAAAGATGCTAATGGATGGTTACTAGGAACTCATAATATGTTTTCAATGGCACCATTAGATGGAGTTCTAAATATCTTTAATGAAGTTGGAATAGAAAATATACGTGCTAAATCATTGCATATTACTGCATATTTAATGTATTTAATCGATAATAAATTATCTAAATATGGATACTCAATTGGTAATCCTCGCGAGGATCATCGTCGAGGGGGACATATTTGTTTAGAACATGATGAAGCCTATCGTATAAGTCTAGCGTTACGTGATAATAAAGTAATTCCTGATTATCGGGAGCCAAATGTTATTCGTCTAGCTCCTGTTGCCTTATATGTTTCTTACGAAGAGACATATCATTTAGTAGAAATTCTTGAAAAAATTGTTAGAGATAAAGAGTTTGAAAAATATTCATTAAAGAGAGTAACAGTGTTGTAACTCTAATTAATGGATTATATCTGAATTGAGTAATAAAATGCCGAGGATAATCTCGGTTTTTTAATTATAACTTAAGGTACAGATAAATTAATGCCTAAATAAAAACTAACATTATTTATGATACGTTTCGCCATATTATAAATGAAAAATCATAGACTTTCCCATATACAATGTATCTATTATATTTTGAAATTCAAGTTTCTATTATATTCTTTTATAAATATTATTTATCATAAATGTTCGATAATTTTTTAATACGATGGATAAGCTCTCTACGTACATTTTCAGGGGCTAAACATTCACATTTATCTCCAAACCCCAGCAAAATATTGTATCCTAAGTCATCTTCTACAAATGGAAAATCAACCATAAATTGATTACTCCCATAAGGCTGGATATTTTCTTCCCCACAACGTTCAACGATTTGTTCTCTAAGAGACCAATCAACTAAAAGCTTAATTGTGATAAGTCTTTTATCTATCCACCCGGTTCCATCCAACGGTTTTGCGTGAAATTCTCGTGGTACAAATGTAGAATCTAAGATTTCAAGATTTGAAATTCGAGATAGTTTAAAAACACGAAAATCTTTCCTCAAAGTGCAGTAACCTTGTAAATACCAATTTCCTTCTTTTAATACCAATTTATAAGGTTCGATGCAACGATTGCTTTTTTCTCTGCCACAACCATAATACTCAAATAATAGATACTTACTGTCATTTAGAGCTTTTTTTATTTTTTCAAGATTTGGTTGGAAATTCTTATTACCCATCCATGTGGTAAGGTCAATGGTTATTTGGTTTGATTTTAATTCAACATCCCTAAATTGTTCTTTTGGAAGTAAGCTTTTTACTTTTTCTAGTGTACCTATAATTTCTTTATGAGATAGAGTTGTTGAAATACTTCCAAGTCCCATTAAAAGTGTTGAAATATCTGAAGTAGTAAAAAATTTTTTATCCACTTTATATTCAGGTGTTATGCTAATACCGCCATTAACACCAGTGTGAGTAATAATTGGTATACCTGCTAAAGATATTGTTTCTATATCCCTATATATAGTTCTAGGTGTAACCTCAAACATTTCAGCAAGTTTTGTTGCACTGATTTTTTCACAATTCAGCAACACCATAATTATGGACATTAATCTATCTATTTTCAATTGCATAGCTCCTTAAAATTATTTATGCATTCATTTTATAACCTTGACATAATGGTGTCAAGGTTTGTGTGCTATATTAAAATTACAAAATGTATTCTATGACATAATAAATTTATAAGGAGGAACAAAAATGGATTTTTTACGAGAATTTAATAGGATTATGGTAGAGCAAGGTGAGATAGCTTTAGCAACTTGCATAGACAATATCCCAAATGTTAGGATTGTAAATTTCTATTATGATACTAGAAAGAAAGGGGTAGTGTATTTTTCAACCTTTGGAGATAATCCAAAGGTAGGCGAATTTTCTAAAAACAATACAGTAGCATTTACTACTGTTCCGACTAAGGGGAATGAACACGTTCGAGTTACTGAGGCAATAATTCAAAAAAGTAATTTAACAATATATGATTTAAAAGATGAATTTGGTAAAAAAATTCCTGATTATGAAATGACAATAGAACAAGTTGGAAGTCAGTTAGCTCTTTATGAAATTCATTTTAGAGAAGCTATGGTGACATTAGATTTTACTCACTACGGGAATATAACTCTATAATCTCAAAATAATTGAGTTAACTTTTTTCAAAAATTAACTTTTTACAAGAATTATAAGTATCTAAATAATTTCAACTGCATTTTATATACTTTTCAGGTAGATAAGACTCTCTGTATATAAGAACTGCCCGACTAACTTTTACAGGTAGTCGGGCAGCTGCTTTACTAATAAATCAATTTATTATATATAATTTCGTATGCTATTTATAAAAATATCATCTTCACATACTATCTTGTCATTGTTTACAACTACATCTTCGTAAAATTGTTTACTCATATTTTTTACGATGTTCTAACATTATAGGGATTTTATATACAAGTTTTTAGATAATTCTCGAAGTCTACTCTCATCTAATATATATATTGTTTTATTGTCGCATTTTATAATTGATTTTGATTCAAGCTCTTTAAAGGTTCTATTTAAGTGCCTATAGGTTGTTCCTAAGAATTGAGCAATTTCTAAGAATGATGAACTTAAAATTATATAGTTTTTATCTGTTATATGCTCAACTAAATAGCTGGACAGTCTATTTATAAGCGGATATACAAAGTTATATGAACTATTATTAATGGTTGCATAAAGCTTTTCGCTTAAAGAGTCTATTAAATGGTGTAAAAACTTTAGATTATCTAAAAATTTTGTTCTAAGTATATCTGAAGGTATTGCTATCAAATAAGTATCTTCTATTGCATCAATGTTACAGAGTATAGGAATGTTTTTTAAAAGCTCTAAATCTCCTATTGAATTAAATTCTTTATAAAACTTTAAAAGCATTGATTTACCGTTTTCAAAAAGATAAGAAATTTTGATTTTCCCGTCTACAAGCAGATAGTAGTATTCAAGATTAGACTCTGCCTCTAATATATATTCATTCTTTTGATAAAAATGAAGTTGTGCATATTCTAATATATCTTTATCAAATATGTTTTCTATATTATGCTTAACAATATAATGGTTTAAAAGGTCATTGTTCAAAATTTTTTTCATAAATCCTCCTTAACATGACATATGTCATGTGCAAATTTATATAAATATAATATCTTATTTATAAAGTATTGTAAAGCATAGGAGAGATTTATATACGTATAAAAGCCTAGCTCTTATAAATGGTATTATACTTGCTATAGAGGTAAGTTTATTTAGCCAACTTGTAATATCTAGCTTGGTAGAGTATTTTGGATTGTTTGGAATGTCGGTTAATAGGTTAAAGAAAGATAAGAAAATCTTAAATTAAGCGAAAATGCCTAAACTTGTTGAATTATTCAACAGTCTAGAGCCTTCTTATAAAGAAGTTTGTTTGCTATAATTAAAAAACTGGCTATATGGAGGAGATTATTATGAAGTACGAGATTATAATATTTGATGCAGATGAGACTTTATTCGATTTTAAAAAATCTGAAAGAGATGCTTTTAAAAATACTATGCTTGAATTTGATATAGAATATGATGAAAATCATCATTTAAAAATATACACGGATATAAATATGGCCATATGGAAGGAGTTTGAGGATGGACTTATTACTCAGAAGAAATTAAAGGTAGAAAGATTTAAAAGATTGTCAGATAAATTAAATGCTGGATTTGATGAGACTGCATTTGCAAAATCATATATGAAGCATTTATCTAATGCATCTTTTTTATATGACGATACTATAAATCTTGTGGAAAGCCTGCATAAAGATTATAGGCTTACTATAATTACTAATGGTCTTACAGATGTTCAGGATAATAGAATAAGAAAATCTATTATAGCAAAATTCTTTGAGGATATAGTAGTATCCGAGGAGGTTGAAGTATCAAAGCCAGATCCTAAAATATTTGAACACACTTTAAACAATATAAAGCATATTGACAAGAGCAAGGTATTGATGGTAGGAGACAGCTTAACATCTGATATACAAGGTGGAATAAATTTTGGTATAGATACCTGCTGGTTTAATCCTAATAAAATTGCAAATAAAACTGGAATAAAACCTACCTATGAGATTTCTAATCTGATGGAGCTTAAGGATATACTTGAAAAATAGATATAAATTATGTAATACCTAGATTTTTGGGAGCATTTATAGATCTATGTAAACAAATCTATAAATGCTCCCAAAACTATAAAAACGGAAATATAAATAACTCTCTAAGATATTACTTAACTACTGTTATAAATTTCCTTGTAGTAAATAAATAAAACACTCCATATACTAATGCAAATATAACTATACTTATAGCTGTTGGTAAAATAAAACTATACTCCATTACTTTACCCAATACTGAAATAGCAACTATACTATGAATTGAGCCTATTATTAAAGGTAATATAAAAAATATACCAACCTGTTTTGAAACTGAATTAGATATTTCTAAATCTGTAGTACCTACTTTTTTAAGTATTTGGTATTTGTTTCTATCTCTAAAGGACTCACTTAAAATCTTAAAATAGATAATACTTCCAGTAGCAAATATAAATACAAGGGCTAAAAAGCCTCCTACAAAATAAACAATCCCCACCATATCATAAAATGTTGCTCCGGCCACATAATAAGTATATAAGCTGATTTCCCCAGGATGTACTGCATTTGCTAATTCCATAGTTAAATCCTTAGTATTCTCTTCATTATCTAGTATAATCCCATTAAACTGTTTCTCCTCAAAAGAGGATTTTAGTTGTAAGTAATCATCATCATCAACAACTATACAAGGATAAGGTATTCCTGCGCCCAAAAGCGGAACTTTAATATCAGTTCTTATATTAAAATCCATATCTCCTATTCTAATATTATTTAGATCTAGGATACTTATTGCTGTCCCAGGTTTATGCACATAACCTGCCTCACCCTTTGAAAGATTAAATTTAGGTATTATTTTTTCCTTATTTTCTACTTCTAAATCCAATATTATATTTTGAAAATCCGATAGCTTTACTACTACAACCTGATCAGCACTTTGTAAGTTTTCAGTTATTGGTACATATAAAAAATTAACCCTTTCCGTAAGCTGTACATTATGACTTGATGCTTCTATTATATTATCTACCTTTTCTATAATATCTTCATCATCAGAAACATAGCTGACGGTATAAGGGACTTCTACTTTATGATTATGATCTGCAAAGTATCTAAGGGAGCTTACTGTGGCAAAGGAAGTTATACTTGTTGTAATTAAAATGGCTACCGCCGCAAGGGTTTTGTAATTATTTTTTATTCTAAAAGCTATATTAGATATGCTTATAATGTTTGTGCCCCTATATAAAAAACTTTTCTTATTTATAAAATACCTTATAACTATGGAGAAAAAAGAATTAAACATCCAATAGGTTCCCCAAATAGTAAGAAGAATTGTAACCATTAATGTATTACCAAAACCTAGTATTTCATAATTTATTGCAATATAATATCCTATACCGATTATAATTATTGATGCTATTCCCTTAAAGTAATTAATCTTAGGCAATTCTTCTTCTTTTTTTAATGAGTTTAACAAATCTATTAAATTAGTTCTGATGACCTGAAAATATCCTTTTAAAAAGGTAATACCTAAAATAACTGAATAGACAATTATAGTACTAAAAACAGCTTTTTTAGATATAAAAAACTCAATAGTAATATTTAAAAGTGCTATTTTCGCAATCATCATCATAAATAATTTACTAAATACGATACCGATAGCTAGACCTATAATTACTGATAATGTACCAAGCAATAATCCTTCTGAGGCAAATATAAAGGCTATTTTATAATTGTCGATACCCATAAAAGCATATACGCCTATTTCTTTTTTTCTTTGATTTAAGAAAAAGTTACTGGAATATACTATAAAAAATATTAAAAACATTACCATAAGCATAGAAGCACTAAAGGAGGCACTTTGCACATAACTCGATACTTCCTGGGCTTCTAAAAATTGAGGATTGTGCCGCATGGATAAAAAGTTATAATAAGAGGCTACAGAAAATATCATTGCACATAAATATAGTAGAGAAGTCTTTATATTTTGCTTAAAATTCATAAAAATTATTTTAAATGAGTTCATCCACTCCACCTCCCATAGATGCCAGCAGATCAAGAATCCTCTTAAAGAATTCTTTTCTTGTTTCATCCTTATCTAACTTGGCATGGATTTTTCCATCCTTTATTACTAAAATCCTCTTACAATAGCTTGCCGCAAAGGCATCATGAGTTACCATAATAACAGTTGTATTAAATTCTTGATTCATCCTAGAAAAACATCGTAATAGCTCTGAAGAAGACTTTGAATCTAAAGCTCCAGTAGGCTCATCGGCAAATACTACAGATGGAGAAGTTATAAGGGCCCTTGCCGCTGCTACTCTTTGTTTTTGTCCTCCTGACAATTGATAGGGATATTTCCTAAGCTGATCATCTAATCCAAAAAACTTGCTCAAATCTTTTACTTTATCTTTTATTTCTTTGCTATCGACCTTTGAAAGAGCAAGGGGTAGTGCTATATTGTCTTCAACGGACATGCTATCTAATAGATTGAAATCTTGAAATATAAAACCTACATTATTTCGTCTAAATATAGAAAGTTCTCTGTTTTTCATCTGTCCAATATTGCTACCCTCATAATATATTTCTCCAGAGGTAGGTCTATCAATAGTGGATAACATATTTAAAAGTGTAGTTTTCCCCGCTCCTGATGGTCCCATAATCCCTAGAAATTCACCTTTGTAGACATTAAGGTCTATATTATCTACAGCTGTAAAAACCATTCCCTTTGAACCATATTCTTTTTTTAAGTTTTTAGTTTCAAGTACTAAATTCATATTATAACCCCCGTTTTTTAATTATACATTATAATAAGAAACCCACCCATCAACGCAATCAAAGATTGCTGATGGGTCCCGGGAACCTTGTTGTATTCACAATAAAAATTCTCTCTTAGTTTAAGAGAGAATTTAACTTTACTGCTTATTATTATTTTAATATTTTCATTATATATATTCCATCACTTATGGTGACAATATGAACCTTCATATTACATATTTGTCACATTGAAATAATCTGATATATTATAAAAAGTTATTACAAACTCTGTATATTGTGATTGCTTAGAAAATACTTCTATTTTATGATTTAATTTTGAAGCTATTTTGTTACATATATAAAGGCCCATTCCCGTAGATTTTGTGGTTTTCCGTCCATTATCTCCTGTAAAGCCTCTATCAAAAATTCTTCCTACATCTTTTTGAGGTATGCCCATTCCATTATCCTTTATAAAAAGTCTTATACTTTCTTCATTTTCCTCTGCATAAATTTGAATCTTACCTTGTAAACCCACGTATTTACAAGCATTATTTATTATTTGCTCTAATATATAGGAAGCCCATTTCTTATCCGTTAATATATTAAAATCTAAATTCTGCATTTCTAACTCTATATTTTTATTTATAAAAAAATTCATATTGTTTTTAATCACATTTGTTACTAAAGCCTTTAGATTTACTTCTTCTATTGTAAGATCCTCTGAATAACTTGAAACTCTGCTGATATATAGAACTTGATTAGTAAGAAATTTTATCCTTTCTAGTTCCTGTCTTAACTCCTCTGAAATATTATATAAATCTTCTTCTTCCCCAATTTTATCAACTATGAGATCACACACAGATATAGGTATTTTAATTTCATGGGCCCATTTTGTTATATAATCATTGATCTCTTCTAAATCCTCCTTTAACTTTTTTACTTCTTTTAATTTTTCTTCATTTTTAAAGTTTATTATATTTCGTATAAGTTCTTGTTCTAGTTTATCACCTTGGCAATCTAATATATCAATAGATTCCCCCTTATAAATGGCGTTTCTTAAATTCTTATAATCCTTTCTCCATTTTACATACCCTATCAATAAAAATATTAAGGAGACAAAAAATATAAGTATATTCATATATAAAATATCACTTATAGATTTATTTATATTTACACTACTTATAAGTATTAAATCTATAATCAGAACTACTATTAAAAAATATAGGATTATCCAAAATAAATCTTTTATATATTTTAAAAAACTCATTGTATCATATATCCTTGAGATTTTTTAGTGATTATGAAATTCTTTAATCCTATATCTTCAAGTTTTTTCCTAAGTCTATTTACATTTACTGTTAATGTGTTCTCACTTATAAAATACTCATTTTCCCACAAAACCCTCATAATTCTCGTCCTTGATATTATTTTTCCTCTATTTTTCATAAGCAAATACAATATTCTAAACTCATTTTTAGTAAGCTCTACTTTTTCATTATTAAAGGTCATTGTTCCATCGTTTATATTTAAAATGGCTCCTTCACATTCTATTATTTGTCCTTCATTTTCTCCATAGGAATAGGTTCTCCTAACTATAGCCTGAATTTTTGCTAATAAAACATCCATAGAAAATGGCTTTGTAACAAAGTCATCTCCTCCCATATTAATCGCCATTACTATATCCATATTGTTATCTCTGGATGATAGAAATATAATAGGGACTTTAGATATAGCTCTAATCTTGTTACACCAATAAAATCCATCAAAATAGGGCAAATTTATGTCCATAATCACTAAATGAGGATTATATTTGGCGAATTCCTCTAAAATATTTTCAAAATTTCCAATCGAAATCGTATGATAACCCCATTTTAAAATTCTATCTTTTATTTTACTACAAAGGGCATCATCATCTTCCACTATAAGTATTTTGTACATAATTTCACCTCACAATTTGTAACTATTATATTTTTATATTATACTATTTGGCATATAAAATATAGTAAATATAGTAAAATCCTCTATTGCAAATTGCTAACATTATTTGCAATAGAGGATTTTAACATAGCTTTATTCACTTATAATATTTCTTTTATTTTTTCTACTTTGATTTAATCAGTTCTATGGTTTTACTTAATGCGTCTTCTGAATAATCCACATAGACATCCGGTTCTAAAACTCGTTCGCCATCTTTGGTTTCATCCGGCCTAGTCCATTTCTTATATGAAATTTGACCATCCAACTTTGAGTTTTTTAATTGAAATTGTAACACGTCCCCAAAGGAAGAAGGCATATTTCTACTGGGACGTCCTACGATAGTACCTAGCTCTCCGTCCTTCACCCATGTAGCAAGCCATTGAGCCGAGCTAAAAGTTTGCTCGTTTGTAAGTATATATAGATTTATATCTTCATTCCGTACTACATCATTACTCCTGTCATATGATATAAACCCGCTTTTTCTCAAGTAACCATATCGCTCCTGCGCTAATGGCGAAAACCTTATTATAGATCCAAAGTGACCCGGTTTTATTTTCACCGAATCCAGAAGCATATTACTCGCTCTTGAAGCTCCGCCCGGATTATCCCTTACATCTATGATTACATTTTCTATACCAGCATCAATAGCCTGTTTTAAATCTTCTGTAACCTTATTTAGATCTTCATTCAATTCACAAATCTCAAACTTTACATATATAGTATTATCATCTATTTTTTGACTTGAGATTTCATAATCCATAGGATATATGTTATCCCTATAGTGTAATTTTGTTTGTATATCTTCTTCGGAAGTTCCACTCATGACGGTTACAACTATATCTTTTGTACAATCAACCCCTGAATATTCTAATACTTCCTCGCTCTTTGAGTAAATACTATAATTTATGCTTTCAGCTACATAGTTTTCTGCAGGGAAAAGTTCTTTTACTGTATTAATTATATTGTGAATGTCAACACCATTGATCTTTGTTACAATTTTACTTGTTGATTTATTATTATCATCAAATAGAATCAATTGACCATCTAAATATCTCCAATTTATGTCCAAAAACTTCATTTCTCTCCAACTCAGTCCTGTGTGTCCATCCTGGATGGAGGATAAGTATCTGCTAACAGAAAATCTAAATTCATCTACTGTCATATTTCTATTTGTCTCATGTACAAACCTATCTTTAGCTTCTTTATATTTTTCCGTTTCTCCCTCTAAAAAAATCGGATGTGTACTTTCCATAATTTCTATCATCTGTTCTACATCCGCCTTTACCTCTAGCTCATTTAGTTCTTTGCTTAAAATTACTTCTCCACTAGGCTGATAAGGTTTAGGTTTGTGTACTTCAATAAGAGGCATGTTATAATATCCATACAAAAAGATTCCACCTAACAAAATCACTATGCAACCCAATGTTATTCCAATAATTTTACCCTTTTTCTTGTTCATAATCCTTTATTTCACTCCTTTAAAATTATTTCATAAGTGAATTTCCAGATACTATACTCATTGTAAATACTATAGATAGTGAAATGATGGCTTACGGACTCATCCCAGAGTCTTGCCGAAAACCTCAGTCAGTTTTCTTCATCCTTATAATCCCTTTTTTATTATTGTTTTGTATCTATACAAAATTATATAAATAGCCAAGTTTATAGATGTTCTTTAAACCATATTATTGCCTTTTCCAGCATTCCTGTGGTTGTGTAATGATTTAATTTAGGAACTTCTATAAATTCAAATTTATTTGGATTTTTAATGTATAGCGGAAGCATTTTTTTGAAAAATAACCTTTGATTATCAATCGGTAATGAAGTATCATCATCACCATGTAACATTAAAATAGCTCTTTCTTTTATTTTATCTCCGTTGTTCATAGGATCATAGTATTCTATTAGTTCTTTATTATCTTGGCTAGTTGTTGGTAAATCATTTCTTTTAATAGCTTCTTGCCATGCAAAAGTTCCATTAAGTCCAACAAGGCATTTCAAATCAGGATTATTAATAAAAACTCCTCCAGCACTAATTGCTCCCATTGAGTTACCTATAATTCCAATCCTTGTGGGATCTGCTTCATGATTATTGACAATTAGCTCGATAAACCTCTTGGATTCCTTAACACTTTGAAATATTATTTCCCATAAATATCTATCTAAATTCTGTGGATCATCATGGTCTATAGGATCTCTATCTCCATGATATAGAGCGTCAGGTACAATTACTTGATATCCATGGCTAGCAATTACTAATGCTTGAAATCTTTTAAAATCCTTACTCGAATGCCATCCATGATAATAAATCACTGTTGGCAATAAACCTTTATATCCCTTAGGTCTAAACTTTAAGCATGGAACTCCATTAATTTCTTCCCTTGTAGTTGTAATAAAACTATTTTCATACTGAAAAATAGACCATACCATATGCATTTCCCCCTATCAAAATTTAGTTTATATTCTTTTATATCACAAACTTTATCACCTATAATACTTTATATATCTATAGTGGCAACAGTATTATACCATAATTAAAGCTGCAACACTGTCAATATATGACTTGGTATAAGAAGTGTAACACACTTAAGGTTTAACTATCAAAATAGAGCTGTGATATTCTTTATCCCTTTATATAGGGCTTTGCGTATAGGCTTTTATGTACATTAAATTTTTTAGCCTGAGTTTTCCAACTTCTATTGGCAATTAATGTGTATAGCCATATAGGTATTAATTTACTTGACATCATATCAGTAGCTTCCAAAGGGATGCTTTTATTATTAGTTATTGATTCTATAGTCATATCTAGGGCTTTCACTATATTTCTAGTCATACCACCTAAATCTTTAATGGGCATACCATTTATTGCAGGACCACCTCCCATAGCAAGTCCCCCAAGCCAATCAAAATCAGCTTTATCTGCAAAATTTTTACATATCTTAAGGGCAGTATCATTATGAAAAGATTCAGGGAACCCACTATTTACAATAGATATCATACTTTGTTTTTTTACACTTTCCCTTTCCTTTCTATTGTCACCTATAAGCTCAAAAGCCTTAATTAATGGTGATGGCAAACTATCTACATATAAAGGAGAAGAAACTATAAGTATATCAGCATCATTAACATTATCAAAAAGTTCTTCTACATCATTTTTAAGTATAGAAATTATATGGAGCTTGTTACATTTATACCCATTTTTATATAAGCCTTCAAGCAAATAGCTTCCCAAGGATTCAGAGGCGCTTTTCTTTAATTTAGGGCTTCCTATCAATAGCAAAGCCTTTTTTTCCCTTAACATGTTCTTACCTCCATAACATTTAATTTTTCTTTTAATTGGTATTTAATATCCTTTCCTAAAATATTCTTTATGGTGCCTCCACTAAAAGAATTGTACCAATTTAAGCTATTTCTCTTAATAAGACTATTAAATATTTCTTCCATCTCATTATCTTCATGTGGCATTATTCCTAATACAATTACATCTGGATAGCTTTTATACCGTTCTTTATGATGTACTTCTCCATTAATTTTTTTAAAAAAGGGAAGAAGTAGGGGAATGATTCTATCTACAGCTTTTTTCAACTCAGATGAATATCCTCCATATACGACAGGAGTAAGATAAATTACAATATCTCTGTTAATAATAGTTTCTGTAAGTATCCGTCCATAATCGTCTATTACACAAACTCCAGGAGATTTTATCCAACAACCAAAGCAGCCTATACATTCTCCTATTTTCTTTTCATGGAGCAATATAGATTCTACTTCATAGCCTTGTTCAATAAGTATCTCTTCAGTAAATTTATTTATTGTTGCCATGCTTTTGTCTTCTTTTAATGCACCGTTAAGTATTAATGCTTTCATTTACAACTACCTCCCATCTTTATTTAAATCATCTAAAAATTTTTCGTACCAACCAACCATAAATTTTAGATGATCTATTCCAAAGTAAAGTGTTGATACCTCAAAATACCCTGCTTTGTGCTTAATTTCAGTTTCAAGTTTTCTGAGTTCTTCTAATTTTCCATTAATATCTTCGATCAGTTGTTCTATAAGCTTTGAAGCCTTTTCCTTTGGAAGTTTTTCATAAAAAAATATTTTAACAAGGATATCTTCATAGGATCTCATAAAGTCTATAGGCTCTTCTAGCCATTTAATAAATATATCCTCTCCAATTTCATTAATAGTATATATCTTTTTGTATTTCCCATTTTCTATAACCTTTGTTGAGCTTATTAATCCATCATTTTCTAATTTATTTAGTGCAGGATAAATACTTCCAAAACTTGCATTCATAAAGTTTGAAGTACTCTGAATCATTGCTTGCTTTATGTCATATCCTGTTGACTCTTTATAGGTTAGAAAACCTAAAATCATAAATTTTATCACTCTTATCATTCCTTTTTAGTTTTTATCACTATATATCTATATAATATATCGTATTGATATATTATATAGATATATAGAATAAAAGCAACTATAATATGGAATTTCTAAAACTTTTATATAGATTTTGTCTTTAAATAGAAAAACATCTATCTTTAAATATAAATACATAGTCTAATATTTTCACTATATTTATATTTTAATCTTACTTAATATCTAACTCTTTTATTTAATTAGGTAAACAAATATAAAAAAATGAAATTAAAAAAAGATGATTCTTGCAAGCACAAGAGCCATCTTTTTAATTGTATACTTTGTAACTTAAATTGCTGTCCAACCACCATCAACTTGTAACAATTATCCTGTTGTGTAACTAGAAGCATCAGATGCAAAATATATTAGTGCACCATCTAATTCTCCTTGTCTTCCTATTCTACCCATAGGACAATATGCTTTTACAATTTTACCAAATTCATCGCTACCAATTGTTTTTTCAGTCACCTCACTTTCAAAATATGCTGATCCTATTGCATTAATAGTAATTCCATGTTTAGCCCATTTAGTCGCTAATGCTTTTGTAAGCATAAGTACTCCGCCTTTAGTAGTACATAAATAAACTTTGCAAAAGCCAAATCTTAGACAAACTAGTGATTTGCTATTAATCTTTTTTATGTTCATTCCTGACTTTTTTAGTTTCATAATATAACCATGTAAATCAGCCTAATTTATCACCTTTTTTAACAGGCTGTTCTGGTTGAATTAATACAACTCCTTGTTCCCCATATACTCCCAATATTAATACTTCTGACATGGAATCAACAATTTGTCTTGGTGGGAAATTTACTACTCCTAAAACTTGCTTGTCAATCAGATCTTCCCTTCTATAGCATTCAGTTATTTGAGCGCTTGATTTCTTTATACCAATTTCATCACCAAAATCAACCCATAGTTTATATGCAGGTTTTCTAGCTTTTTCAAAAATCTCTACTTTAATAATATTTCCTACTCTAATATCTAACTTCAAAAAATCATCAAATGTAGCCATATTCTATCTCCTTCCTTCTTCTACACATATTTAATAAATAATGTCATACTATAACAAAACAAAATATTGTTTTACATATACTATAACTATAGTATTTTAAACTTAGTCCTAGGATTTAGATTTACAGTGCTCTTATTTTATCTTTTACCTTTTCTTTTTCTGGGTAAGAATTTATTATTAATCCACAAAATAAAAATAAAGCACCGAACATAGAAACACATGTCAGATTTTCATTAAACACAACCACTCCAAGAATAGCTGCAGTAAGTGGTTCTGCTAATGTTAAAGTAACAGCCTTAGGTGTTGAAATATTAACAAGTCCATAAGCAAATAAAGTATATGCTAAAGCAGTTGCTACTATCCCTAAATGTAGCGTTGTCATAATTCCACGTGTAGATATTACCCAACTTAAGTCGTTCATAAATAAAATAGGTGATAATATAACTGCACTTATAAAGAATACTAATCCATTAACTGCATCTCTCCGTAAATTCTGAAATAACTTTTGTGATACTTTTACATATACTGCATATGATAATCCTGCTCCTAAGGATAAAATCGAGCCTAATATGTCCATATTCATAGAATTTTGCCCAGCGAAAAGTAAAGTACATCCAATAATGGATACTATAGTACCTACAATCCACCTTTTACTAAGTTTTTCCCCCATAAAATATTCAATAACACCTGAAAAAACAGGTGAACTTCCTAATGCTAAAGCCGTACCAAGTGCAACACCTGTTTTGAATACTCCTAAAAAGAATAGAGGTTGATAAGCTGCCATACATATAGATGCTATTAATAGTAATTTTTTATCTAATTTAATTTTTGTTTTAAATGCTCCTCTTAGTTTTGCCACCAAAAATAAAGCTGTCCCCCCTATTGCCATACGCAGTGCACCAATTACAATTGGTGTAGCATTTTCTGGAGCAAAAGCTTGTGTAGAACCTGTGGTTCCCCATAGTATCGCTGCCATTAGCACGAACACTTGTGCTTTTATATTCGATTGTTTCATAATTTTATCCTCCCAATACATTTATATAGACTCTAGACTTTAAAATCTAAGTCATTACAATCATTATAAAATGTATAAGCACAAAGTTCTTTACTTAAATTGAGGAGTTTTTGTCTATTTCTCGGTACTTTTTACGATACGCAGTTGGTAATAATTCTTGATGCTTTATAAATAGTCTAGTAAGGGATGATTGTTGCTTATATCCAACAAGTTGTGAAATCATAAGTAAACTTAGCTCTGTACCTATCAAATATTCTTTAGCTTTTTCTAATCTTAGTTTTTGAATGTATGCATTCGGTGTCATCCCAGTTTTTTTATTAAACCATTCAATATAATAAGATACATTAAAATTTTCAATTGCTGCTAATTTATCGATTGATATTTGATTCTGAAAATTATCATGAATATACTGTATCGAAATAGGTCTTACTTCATCGAGTAGAAAACTACAAGCATAGTTCACTAAATCATATAGTCTTCTTCCGTTTGGATTTTGCGCTTCTTCATGCAGAAGATATCTTATTGCTTTCCATCTATCATCCAGAATCTGATGCATTTCACACTTAAACGTATCTGCTAATAAAGCTAAACTAATTTCTCTTGGAATATCAAGTACTAAAAACTTATTTATACCATTTGAGCAGTATGAATGATAACATTTAGGTGGTAGAAAAAACAAATGCTTTTCATCTAAGCTTAGTTCATACTTATCTGTTTTTATAGATAAACTACCCTGTAGTGGAAGTATTAACTGACTATAAGAATGATTATGTGCATAAGTTTTTTCTATATATGTCCTCGTTTCACATAATAAATTATTTGATTGCATAGTTTCATCACCCAACCTCTTTAATTGCTTTTTTCTATAATAAATAGTATAATTGCTCTTTTAAAAATGATATCCTATTTAAAAGCTATTCATTCTTTAATTTACACTATATAATACTCATATCTTAAAGAACTATTATATACATTATTAAAGTATTATTCGTCGTAAGTATTGATATCACTAGGTTACAAAGAAAACCGCAATCACTTATGGTACGGTTCACCGTAACAGATATAACGTAGACTTTTTTAAGCATTATTATTGAATAATCTGTTTTGTTGTTTATATAAAAATCCTTTATAATTTACTAAAACTACTGCAAATATTAAATATAATAAAGCTATAATCGTAAAGTTATGCAGCATATTCCCAGCTTTAATAGCGAAAAAATAATTGAATAGTTGATGAATAGTACTTGGTATAACAAGATTATGATTCAAGTTATAGCATACTATCGTAATTATAGATATAGAGATAATTGAAAGCAAGCTACTCCAACTATAATTGCTATCCGTCTAATATGTTAATAATATATAATATAAAAAAGAATGACTGGCCTCAGTAAATCAGTCATCCTTTTTAACTTTACTTTTCTTTATAATATTTCTAAATCGATAGTATATTCTTCTCATGGTTTAAAAGCCATTGCTTTTTATCTATGCCACCAGCATATCCAGTTAAACTTCCATTAGTTCCAATAACTCTATGACAAGGTACTATTATCCATATTTTATTTCTACCATTTGCACTTCCCACTGCCCTAACACTTTTTTCATTTCCAACCCTAATCGCTAAGTTCTTATAGGATAAGGTTTCCCCATAAGAAATCTTCAATAGTTCATTCCATACATTCTTTTGAAAATCAGTCCCATTTAATGAAACCTCTAAATCGAATGCTTTTCTACTTCCATTAAAATATTCATTTAACTGAGTAATAGTATTTTCTAATATTTCATTTGCTTTATTCATCACGGACTTTTCTTGCTCCACAAACATAACTGATAGTATTGAATCTTCAGAGCAAATTATTTCTAATATGCCAATAGGTGAATTATAATAACCATAATATTTTTTAATCATACAAACACCTCTTAATAAAATTTTTATCATCTGTTATACTTTTATCTCATTTATACTTTTATCTCATTTATACTTTTATCTCATTTATACTTTTATCTCATTTATACTATTTCTTTTTCTATACTCCTTAGGAGCAATACCTGTATTTTGCTTAAAACATTTATAAAAATTATAAAGGCTTTTAAACCCTACATCGTATGCAATCTCTAAAATAGTATCATTACTTTTACTTAGAAGCTGCATCGCTTTATTTATTCTTATTTGTGATACATATTCGTTAGGTGTTAGTCCTGTATATTCTTTAAACAATCTTGTTAAATGACTAATACTAACACCAAATTCCTTTGAAATAAACCTGAAATTAATTGGTTTATTATAATTCTGGATTAACTTTTCCTTTATTTTTTCAATTAATTCTCTATTCGGTTCAAAATTATGTTCCTTTATATCAGGCCTGCATAATTTACATGGTCTGAAACCTTCTTTGATGGCATCATCTACACTATTAAAAAACAATATATTCTCTTTCAGTGGTATCTTAGCTTTACATGATGGTCTGCAAAAAATACCTGTTGTTTTCACAGCATAGTAAAATAACCCATCATAATACTTATTACAACTTATTACTGCATTCCATTTCTCATCTTCAGATACTACTATGTTTCCTTGTATAATTACCATCTCCTAAAAGCATTTACATAATTATTATAGGGTTCTAAGCTCATAACTAAACTTATGCTATATACATTTCTAATCTTATAATTTAATTTTTACTAAATATCATGTGTATAACCTATTATATTAAACTCCTTATCTAGAGAATCAATAAACTGATTATAAAAAGAACACTTAAGCTTTATACATGTAGCTAAATGTATAGTATTCACACCCTTTGTTTTCATTCTATTTGCTCTATCTAACACCTGATCTATAGAATCTTGGCTACAACCATTACAGTGAACAAAACATATTATTTCCGAATCTTTATCATAATTCTCAAAAGCTGCTACTCTTTCATTAAAGGCTTTAAAGCACCCGAAGCTAGTACATTCCTTACTTTCGTTATAACAATTAATAATGCCAATTTTACTCATAATTATAATTCCACTCCTCGTAAAAATTTATTTTATATTTTGATTCTAGCATTACTAAAAGTATAAATCTTCCCGTATTTTGCTATCTAATTTTAAGTGTTTTCACTAAGGTATTTCAGGTACTCAAAAGAGTCTATGTCATTTATGGTACTGTTCATCGTATCGACTTAACTCGTAAAGTAAGTAGGATGTATTTGGTCGTTGATATAAAAAAGCAGTAGATTTTTATAGTAAGAATCCACTGCTTTTTAATCTTTACACAATATATAGCATCTATAAAATCTTTGCACTAAATTTAGTTATAATCCTCAATATATTCTAATATACCTCCTGGTTGGCAATCTCAAGCTTTGCATATTGGATCTAAGGTAGTTAACCTTATAGCTTTATCCTTTCCATTTTTAAGAATAGAAATATTAGCCATATTGTAACCTTATATTGTAAAATCATTTTCATTTTTAGTTTCAACCACCTTTATAAGTAGTGCTTTAAGTACTGCTACAAATATGGAGATAATAAATGCAACAAGAATAATTATTAATCCTAATAAAAACAACCCAGGAGGTAGTGCATTTTCTATGCTAAGATAAAAAATCCCTATAATATAGAGTACTGTTACACTTATAGCACAAAATATTTACCCATAATTAAGCTACATTATCCTAGCCTTATTAATAAGCCAAGTAAAATTCTATATTGGATAGTAAATAACCATACTTAATGAGCAAATTATATCGCCGGTATTTTTATAAGCATGAGGACTGTCTGCCTTAAACCGTATGGAATTACCCGCTGTTACAACAAAATCTTCACCATTTATACTAATAGTAAGTTTGCCGGAAAATACAGTGATGAATTCCTGTGTACCTTGTTGGTGAGCTTCTGAAGATAGATAACCCCCATCATCAATCTCAATGGAATACATTTCAAACCGCGTTGCGCTGTTAAATGGGAACATAGGAAATATTCTGATCCTGCCGTTATCCTCAACAAGTGGCTGCACTTGAGACTTATCTACGATTTCAAAGTCAGCCTCAGGCATACTCATAAGTTGGGTACATGATATTTTAAGCCCATTTGCAATCTTCCATAACGTTGACACAGTAGGGTTTACTTCACACCGTTCAATCTGACCAAGCATACTTTTGCTTACACCAGTCAGCTTTGAGACATTGTCAAGGCTAAGTGTCTTTTCTGCACGAAACCTTTTTAGGTTCTCAGCAATAATAAAATTAAGTTTTTCCAAAATTTAACCTCCAATCCATTGACAGTATAATGCACAAATAGTATCATTATACTGCGCAGTATGATATATTGTTCTTTTCGTATATTATACAATACAATAATTAGGAGGTAAATATCTATGACAAATTTAGCAGCGTTTTTATCCTATATCCTTGTTGCAAACTTTGCGCCCGGACCCAATACTATTATATCAATGTCAAATGCAAGTCTATACGGATTTAAGAAAAGCATAATGTTTAATGTAGGCGTATTCTTTGGTGTCTTTATTATATTTGCTCTAAGCAGTATTTTCAGTGTGGCGCTTTACGATTTTATCCCATCAATCAAATCAATTATGGCTTATATTGGTGCAGCCTATATACTATGGCTTGCATGGCAAACCTACAAGAGCAAACCTCGTAGTGAGGAAAAAACACAAAAACGTACAAACACATTTTTATCCGGACTACTTTTGCAGTTTGTTAATCCCAGCGTTATCATTTATAGCCTTGCAACCATTTCAACATTTATCGTACCATATTACAAATCTGTATTTATGCTTGCAAGTTTTTCTGTAATTCTTGCTTTTGTTGGCTTTGTAGGAACCTGCTGCTGGGCATTGTTTGGCTCTATATTCCAAAAATTTCTTGTGAAAAATTATAAAGCCGTTAATATTGTTATGTCAATGCTACTTGTCTATTGTGCAGTTTCATTGCTTCTTTAGTTAATAACTATTTTTAAAATCAAAAAATAATAAAATCTAATACACTATAGTATAGGCTCGAATCTATATTCGTATGATGTTAGAATATCCTTTAATATTTGGAGCCCTTTTTTTAGCTCGTCTGAACTTTTAGGAGCACTTACAGATATTCGAATAGCATTGTGATGGGCATCAGTACCTATTGAAAATCTTTTTGACGAAAAAACTTGAGTTCCTGATTCTAGACAAAGACGTTCGATATTAGTATCATCCCACTTGTTTGGAAGGATTAAATATCTAAATAATGATGTGTTAGAAGGTAATACGTTATATTCATTTAACGTAGTATCAAGTATTTTGTTTCTTTCTTTAAGTATCTTCAATTTTGCATCTACAATTTCATTATACTTTGATGTGGTCTGTAAAAGTGATACTAATTCAGATGTAAAAGGAGAAGGCATCCAAGTCAAGCTGTGTACGCAATGTTGCAGTTGCTTTATATAATTTGGGGGTGATACGATATATGAAATTCTGAAGGTTGGGTTCAATGCTTTTGATGTCCCATGGATGTAAATACTATTATTTGGAATTAATGAACTCATCGGTTTTAGTTTTTCTTCTACAGAGAAGCTAAAGGTCCCATCCTCAATTAATAACAAATTATATTTGGTAATTATCTCACTTATTATTTGTCTTTTTTCTTCACTTAATGTTATAGATGTTGGATTATGGCAATCGGGAATCAAATAAATTCCTTTTGCATTTTCTCTTTTACAGGTTTTGTTTAATTCTTCAATGTCAATTCCAAAGTGATCTCCTTTAACAGGAATCAATATAATACCTAAAAGCTTTGCTAGACTCTTTAAGCCCGTATATGTAAGTTCATCGACTATGATTCGATCCCCTTTATTGAACAAACTTATTAGTATTACTGCCAGAGCATTTTGTGACCCAGAAGTGATTATAATGTCATCAAGAGTACTATTAATCTTATACTGTTCTAGCCATTTTGAGGCGATATATCGATGCTTAACATTCCCTTCTGGTGATGAATATTTAAGGATAATATCATAATCAAAAGAATTAAAGAGTTCACTTATATTAGTTTCAATCAGTTTATTAACTTCGTATAGTGGGAGGGTCATACCCATTTCAATAATATTATTGTCTTTATAATCAGATAATAAATCTACAGGTACACCTGCTGTGCTACTTACAAACGTGCCATTACCAATTACACCTTTTATTAAGCCTCTCTCTTCGCAAAGTTTATAGGCTCTAGTTACTGTACTATGATTAATACCTAAATAGTTAGCAATAATACGTTGAGGAGGAAGTTTAAAACCGCTCTTCAATTTGCCATCTTTAATGTCTTTTTCAATGCTTTCAGCTATCAATATATAAATGGGCTTGTTTGGCTCTTCTAGCTTAGGAACCCATGTAATTTCATTGCCATAGTAATTGACCATAATTTCACTCCCATATTGTATTCCATACAATTGCACGATTGTATTAATTATATTGTAATTATATACTAAAATTGTACCAGAATAAAGGAGGGATAATATGAGAAATACTCTTTATAAAAGTGCAATACTTGAAAAAATTAGAAATCATAATTTTGTAGAAGATTTAAATTTAGCCCATGAAATGGCAGTTAACTATGCTAACAAAGTTGATAATATGAGGGTCTATCCAGATCAAGAAGCAATTGATAATCTAAAGGTTTTCGATGAGGAATTAAATGACCAACCTCAAAGTACTATGAACATTTTAAATCAACTTAATACTTATGGGTCTCCAGCAACTGTTGCACAAACTGGTAGAAGATATTTTGGATTCGTTAACGGAGGAATTCTTCCGTCGGCATTATCAACTAAATGGCTGACGGATACTTGGGATCAAAATCCAGCAATGTATGTACTTTCTCCAGTAACATCTAAGATAGAAGAGGTTACAGAAAAGTGGTTAAAAGATTTATTAGGGCTTCCAAATGAAACAGTTGCTGGTTTTGTAAGTGGGAGTTCCACTGCAACAATAATAGGATTAACTACCGGTAGAAATTTTTTATTAAAGAATTTAGGTTATGATGCTATAAAAAATGGATTAATTAATGCTCCTAAGATTAAAATTGTTATAGGAGAAGGAGCTCATTCTACAGTTTATAAAGCACTTTCAATCATTGGGCTTGGAAATAATACACTTATTAAGGTACCTGCTGATGAACAACAGAGAATAAGAATTGATAAAATACCAGAATTAGATAATAAAACGTTACTAATTTTACAGGCTGGTAATGTTAATTCAGGTTCATTTGATGATTTTAGCGCAATTTGTAAGAAGGCAAATGAAGTAGGTGCCTGGGTTCATGTAGATGGGGCCTTTGGGCTTTGGGCGGCTGCCAATGAAAAGTTTAATCATATTACTAAAGATGTTCAATTAGCCGATTCATGGTCAGTTGATGCTCATAAAACATTAAGTGCACCCTATGATAATGGGATTATTTTATGTAAGCATAAAGAAATGCTTATTAATTCTATGCATATGACAGGATCCTATATAATATTCAGTGATAATAGGGATGGTATGTTATATACATCAGAAATGTCTAGAAGAGCAAGAGCCATTGATTTATGGGCAACGTTAAAAGGATTAGGTAAAAATGGAGTTTCTGAATTAGTCTGGGAACTTCATCAGAAGGCAATTTATTTTGCTGAATTGCTTCGAGCCGGTGGACTAGAGATACTAAATGAAGTTGTTTTCAATCAAGTATTAGTAAGATTTAAATCAGATGAAGAAACTGAATTATTAATAAAAGCTGTTCAGGAATCTGGAGTTTGTTGGCTTGGCGGAGCAAAAGCTAATGGCAAGTCAGTAATGAGAATCAGTGTGAGTTCTTATAAAACAACCTATGAGGATATTGAAATCTCAGCAAAAGAAATATTAAGACTTGCAAACAAAAGCGAAAGCCACTTCTAATTTTTTATTTATTCGAATCTCTTTTTTATTTGGGTTATGATCCAATGTAAGAACATTATCATAACCCAAATGATTTTTATGGCTGATATAGCAATACTTATAATACCAGTATTTATCAATATGTCTGGCAAAAAACCGCAGTCATTTTGTTTCTAAATTATACTAATATTATGAGTTAACCAATACTAATTTTTCAACAGCCTCTTTTTCAGTTGATAGGAAAAACATATCCTTCCCTTTGTTACTCTCATACATAAAATCTTTCAAACTCTTACTTGAATACACAGAAAAGTCACCAACTATCGCAATTTTCATGTGATAATTAATAAACTTTTGTAAAATTTCCCCTGCAAGTTGTGTTTTTAAGTGGAAAAAGTCCTCACACATTGCTGATTTATTCAAAATTATACAATTGCAACCTACTTCAAAGTTTACTGTTGCAATAAAATCCAGTGCCGATTGAACATCAGTTATAAGTATCTCGCTACTATTTACAATAGCAATTTCTATATCATTCTCTTTTATCGTAGTTATTTTCATAATCGTCCTCCAATTAATGATTAGTCTTTTTTTACACTATATTCTTACTCACACTCTTTAAAACCCTCATATGTTCTATTAACTCTTAATTTATTTATTATAATCCAACTTCCCTCGTTATATTTGTTTGTTCAGTAATCATTGTAATTACATTTAACATGTTCTCTGTAAATTTCACGCTTCCCCAAAGAATTACCCTCAATCTTTTATCTTTTTCATCATATTTTAGATGAGTGGTTGATTTGCCCATTTCTTGGTCTTTGCAATTCGCTATAGCTATGATTGTATTTGATATTCTTATATATTCATCCTTTTCGGTTCCATTAATATCTACCACAGTTGATACATTTATTCGCTGTGATATGGTTTGTGCCCCTTCTCCCGCATTAGAGTGCTCAATATTTAACTCTTCCTCTACCTTTTCATTGTCCATTCTAACATTATTTTTTTCCATAAAAATATTTAAGTCATGTCTTGAAATTCTCCACTGTTTTCCAACCTTACTCGCTCCAAGTGTACCTTCACTTATAAATTTTCTGATAGTTTTATGATGCATACCTAGCAATTCTGCGATTTGATCTATTGTATAAAACTTATTCTCCATAAAATTTTATCCTTTCTTAATTACTTTATTGTCAAATTATAATAAATTTTCTTTCCATAGTCAATCAATTTGTTGTATTTTATTTAACTTTATTGTATTTTATTGATATTAATTTCAACTTTTTGTACAAAATAATTAGCCTACGAAATTATTATTCGTAGGCTTTATTCGTAATCAATTTGAAACCAATCACTAACTAATTTGCTTTCTTTAAACCCTCTTTTTTTATACATATCATAAGCCAGGATATTTTTTGTTATAACAATCAAGCTAATTTCTGTTACTTTCTTTGAATTCAAAAAACTAATGGCAGTTTCTAAAAGCAACTTTCCATATCCCTTTCCTCTAGCCACTTTAATTAAACCTAAATCAAATTCACCCACGCCCCGTTCAATATTAAACTGCAAAAAACCTACCATATCATTATTTATTGTAGCTATGTAATAGCAATTATTTTCATCTGCCTTTTTGATATATTCATCAATCTCACTCTCTGTTAGCGTTGCTCCATTGGGAACTTCTTTAAATGCATCATTATAAATCATTAAGTATTCTTTCTTATTATGCTCTGATAACTTTACTAGATTTAATGGTGAATATTTAACTCTTCTATCATCTAAAGTCATCCTTATCGCCGAATATTTCTTCTCTATATTTAGAGTATTTAAGATTTTAATTATTGTATCATCCATTGTTCCTAAAAATAATTCCCGTGATCCATATTTTTTTGCTATGTTCCTAGATTCTTCTATTATCTCACATATAACTGCCCTCTTATCCTCTATGATTTCATTAATATCTAACTTAGTTAAATAGGCTATTCCTTTTTTATTACATTCTTTTAATACTATTGATGCGGTTCCAATAATATCTTCTTCATTAATCTTTAAAATAACTCCTCTACCAAAATCAAATTCGTCAGATTTGAATTGTTTATCCATATCTTCATAAGATAATTTATTTGTTTTATTTCTATTTATAAACTGAATCAACTTCTCTACTTCAAATTTATTTAATTCTAAATAGTTTTTAATCATGCTCCCACCCCCTTTTTAATACTCGTCATTTATTCCTTTACCCAATAACTACTACAGTCATTTGTTCTTTCAATAAATCCGTATTCTATTAACGCCCTTCTTATAGTTGCGTAATCTTCATATATTCTTTTTAAAAGTCTATTAACTTCTTTTTCTGAATAAGTCTTTCCTTTAGAAAAATTCTTAACTATCTCTTTTAATACTATAATTTTCTTTTTTTCTTTAGCAGGATAGCTTTTCAATGCTCCTGTTTCATCAATATACGTTTTAAGAATATCCTCTTTCTCCTTATCAGTAATATTATATCTATCATCTAAAGTTGTTGCTGTTTTATGAGCATCACATATAATATCTTTATCCAACTTATTAATTTTTTTATTTGTATTTTCTGAAAGCAGACTCATCAAAGCTAAAAATAATTTTGCTTGTTTTTCTTTTTCTCTTAGTTTATAACGATGATTTCTAATAGTCGATTGAGCAACTCCAAGCTTTGCAGCAACCTCCTTATCAGATAGCCCTTGCGATATAAGAGTTAGTACTTCTCTCTGTATATCTGACAATCCTGTAAAAGCAGAATTCATCCCCAATAAGTATCCAAGCATTGAATAATGGGTTGATTCTATATGAAATTCTGCTGTCTTCCTTGCATCATATAATTCTGAATTTATTTCATATATACGCCCCTTTTGAAATACCTCTTCACAAATTATGCATCTATATTCTTGGTCATTCTCTGCCAAACCACTTTTTAGCTCTTCTATTGTGGCACTCCAAAATAATTCATTTGATTTTATATCCATAAAACTCAATTCCTTTCAATATGAATACTATTTATTTTATTTACATTATACGTTGTTTTTGAGAATTTGTCTATGCATAAGCAAACATATGCATTATTTGTTTATACGTAATCCTTTGATGCTTAAAATTAAGTTCTTTGGTTCTAACATAGTAGTTAGGGGCAAAGAGGAAATAACACGGATTAGGTATTTCAATTGACATATAACAGATTAACCTTATATTATATAATTGATATTAAAAAATTAGCAATTTTAAACAGCTTTTTTGAGAACTTTAAAAATTGTCTAGAAGCTTTTAAATAAGTTTTCTTTAATGTAATTAAGGAGGAGATTATTATAGCTATTATTGGAATAGATTTAGGAACTACAAACAGTTTAGCTGCTATTTGGAAAGATGGGCAAGCTCAAATTATATCAAACGTTCTAAGAAAACATTCAACACCATCGATTGTGAGTGTTGATGAGAATAATGAAATTTTAGTTGGAGATGTGGCAAAAGAAAGACTTATTACCCATCCTGAGTCCACAGCATGCAACTTTAAAAGATTTATGGGATCATCAAAAAAATTTAATTTAGGATCTTATATATTTACACCTGAAGAATTATCTTCATTTATTTTAAAATCATTAAAAGAAGATGCAGAAAAATATATAGGTGAAGAAGTTGTAGAAGCTGTTATAAGCGTCCCTGCTTATTTTAATGATGCTCAACGTAAGGCAACTAAAAGAGCTGGTGAACTTGCAGGACTTAAAGTTGAAAGATTAATTAGTGAGCCAACAGCAGCTGCCATAGCTTATGGATTGCATCAGGAAAATGATGAAACACAGTTTTTAGTATTTGATTTAGGCGGAGGAACCTTTGACATATCAGTACTGGAACTTTTTGAAGGTGTAATGGAAGTAAAATCTATAGCTGGAGACAATTATTTAGGCGGTGAAGATTTTAATAAAATACTTGTTGACTACTTTTTACAGGAAAATGATTTAGATTTAAAAGTATTAGATAAAAAGACATTATCAGCTTTATGCAAACAAGCTGAACTTTGCAAAAAATCATTGTCAAACCAAGAAAATGCAATTATGAGTTTAACTATAAATGAAAAATATTTTGAAATTGAAATTAATAGAAATAAGTTTGCAAAAATATGTTCAGAAATAATTTTAAGGTTACGCCATCCAGTAGAAAGAGCTCTTAGAGATGCTGACATATCACCGGCAGAAATTGAAGCCATTATCCTAATTGGAGGAAGTACAAGAATGCCTCTAGTAAGATCTGTAGTTAGCAAAATGTTTAATAAATTGCCATATTCTAATATAAATCCAGATGAAGCAGTAGCATTAGGTGCAGCAATACAAGCAGCTTTAAAATCAAGAAATTCGGATTTAAAAGAATTGGTATTAACAGATGTATGTCCCTATACTTTAGGAGTGTCTATAGTAAATGATTTAGGTAATGGTAATTATGAATCAGGATATTTTCTACCTATAATTGAAAGAAATTCGCCAATACCAATAAGTAAAGTTGAAAAATTAGTAACTATTAGAGACAATCAGACTAGTATGTCAATTAATGTATATCAAGGTGAAAGTAGGCGAGTTGAAAATAATATAGAGATTGGCGAATTAGAAATTTCAGTACCACGAGGAAAAGCAGGAGAACAAATGATAGATCTTAGATATACATATGATATAAATGGATTATTAGAAGTAGAAACTACTCTACTAAGCACAGGAGAAAAGAAATCATTAATAATTCAAAACTCTGAAAATGCAATGTCAGAAGAGGAAGTAAAACAGCGTATGCTAGAACTTAGAGATATAAAAATTCATCCAAGAGATAAAACTGAAAATCGATTACTCTTAGCTAGAGGAGAAAGATTATATGAAGAGTCACTTGGCGATAAGCGAGAACATATATCATCATTATTAGATGCCTTCGAAAAAACTTTGTTAACTCAAAATCCTAGACTTATCGAGAAAAATGCTAAGTTACTTGTTGAAAAATTAGATGAATTGGAGAAGTATTATTAATGATGAATTGGTGGGAAATCTTAGGAATATCCTATGATAGTGACTTAAAAACTATAAAAAAAGCTTATGCAAAATTATTAAAAATATATAATCCGGAAGAAGACCCTGAAGGCTACCAAAGACTTAGAGAAGCATATGATAAAGCTATAAAAGATGTTAAGAATAATAATAAACAACAAAATTTACATATTAACTTAGTTGAAAATATTAATGATGAATTAGATGTAAATGAAAAAATAATTAAAAAGCAATACCAAAATATTAATAACAATTATGAAGAACAGAACAATAATGATTATATGAATCAAAAAATAGAAGAATTTTTAGATAAACTAAATGAAATTTATAATGATAATTCCTTAAAGAAAAATACTGAAGTATGGGAAGAATTATTAAATATGGATGTAGTTTGGAATGTCTATAGTGCTCCTATTATAGAAGACTATATGTTTGAATTTTTATTAAATCGCAAAGATTTACCTCTAAATATATGGTGTATATTAGATCATTATTTTAATTGGACTAAAAAAGAAAGAAATTTATATGAAAAATATGATAGAGAAACCGTTGAAGAAGTTTTTAACACTTTGCAAAATATTAGTCAATTTAAATATGAGTATATAAAACAAATAGATCCAAATTTTATTGAAAAATATTTATCATTACGAAATCAAGGTTGTAAAGCATTAAAAAATAGAGATTATTACGAGGCTCAAGAGTGTTTACTTTCAGCTTATGAGATATTTAAACATGATGCAGAATTATTAAAATTAATAGGAAGATTCTATTATGAAATTAGAGATTTAGATAAATCATTAGAATTTTATAAATTAGCTTTTGAAATAAATAAATTTGACTTAAATGTTGCCTTATGGATTGGGAGTATTTTAGGAAGAAAGAGATATTTTGCAGAAGCTTTGTCATATTTTGAAATATGCTTGACTGCTAACAGTAACGATATAATAGCATTAAATAGTATAGGATACTGCTATTATTTTACTGGCAATTTAATAAAAGCAAAGGAAAGTTTCAAAAGAGCACTAGAACTTAAACCTAAAAATAGAGGAATAAAAAAATGTCTAAAAACTATAGAAGCAGAATTAGAAGGAAGGAATGTTAAGCCCTTAAAGTTAAAAAAATATAAACCTAAAAAGAAAAAAGTTGTTAAAAAGAAAAATAAAAGACAAAAAACAGAAGCCTCTATGAAAAAAGCAAGAATTAAAGTAATTACAATTTTATCAATATTAACATTTTTATTCTTTAAATTAAATTTTATGTTTCAAGCGCCAGTTAATAATGATTATACTGAAAAAAGTACAGAATACCAAAATGAAAATAATAAACAAGATGAAATTTATGATGAAGATGAGACAGTTTTTAAAACAATAAAAACTAGAGAAGATTTGCGTAACGTAGACTATTACATTAATTTGAGGATATATTTAGATGAGGTAAAGCCAACGGATTATTTCAAAATATCCGAAGAATTTAAAGGTAAGACTATACTATCGAAAACAGAAGTTGAAGCTAATAATCTACAAGATAAAATTGAAAGTAAGGTATTTGTAGGAATTTTTGATACTGGTGCTATATTATTTGTAGATAAGAATTACAAAGAAGGTACTGTGAATAAAAACACTAAATATAAAATAGAAGGTGCTTTGTGTGCAATTGATAGAGAGGCTTTCGAAAGTATTAGAACAGAATTTGAATTCCATAATGAAAGTGACAAAGACTGGAGAAATGGACTATATATAGATTGCTCACCAGAAGAAGTTGAAAGGTTACGAAAATATAATGAATCTTTTGAGATGCGCGATGGTAAAAGAATTAAAATTGTCAAGACATTAGAAGAGTTTAAAGAAAGTGGTTATGATGCACTACACTCTATATATTTAAAAAATATTATGCATCTTAATGTTTACGTTAATGTTGATGAAAATGGCAAATTTGATTTTCGTAAAAAAGAAGAACTAAATGGAGAAAGTTTTAATAACAAAATATATGCTCAAGCATTTGTTGGCCAAATTGATGGAAAAAATGTTATGTTTATAGATAGTAATTTTTCAATAGATAATGTAGATAGTAATAGAGGATATAATGTTGAGGGCTACAAGTACAAATTTACAATAAAAGAAGCGATAAAGTTACCAACTGAGAAAGGACAAAATGTTGATTTAGTGGAGATTGACCCATGCTTTCTATATAATACAAATTTAAAATTATAATTATTAAATTTAATAGTGATAACCAGTTGCCTAAGCAACTAAAGTTGTATACTATAGGGTGTTACCAACACCCTATTTTTATTTTGCTCATTTATTATGCATATATTATATAAAAACTCAAATAAAAATAAACATATATTTTTATACCTTATTTGGATTACGATAAAATTTGGAGTAGAATGCTCTCTTGAAACCAATGATATCAACGTTTTTGAAGAAAGTATGTGTTACTTGTGATACGGTTTTCCGTATTTTCCTTTATATGTTCGGTTGATCAGTATTTCAACTTCTTTTTAATATACTCATATATAACCTTATCTAGTTCTTGACTAACTTCTAATATCTTCTCTTCACCACAGCTATCTATTCCATCAACCAATTCATTTAGTTGTTTTCTTAACTCTTCTATGCGTTTATTTATTCCTTTCATGACAAATCCTCCAATATAGATTTTCATAAAACTTGCTTATAAAGCAAATTATATCATTAAACTTGCTTTATAATCAAGTTTATAAATAAATAACTTGGGAGATTTCTCTATGATTAATATGAATAATTCAACTAATCGAAACTTAATAGGTGATCGTGTTCGGCAAGCTCGTTATAAATCTAAGCCCAAGGTAACTCAAACAGATCTGTTAGCCCGTCTTGCTGTCCGCGGAATCGAACTGGAAAAAACTACTATTTCTAAAATAGAAGCGAAAACAAGATCAGTAACTGATATTGAACTTGTGGCGATTGCTGATTCATTAGGTGTAAGTGTGTTATGGTTATTGAATATTGAGTAAACTGCTTATTTCATAATTTATAAGACTAGGAGTATTCTAGTTTTTTTCTATACTTATTACCATTTTTGTATCTAAACTTGATTTAGTTAAAATTTTAATAGCACTTAAAAAGTTTCCTATATCTTTTGACCTATCTGCGTTACTACTTATTATAAATCTAACATTTTTATATTTATATGATTCTCTTATCCGAGATACGTATAGTATATCTGTGAAAATTATTAATTTCTAAGATAGTATTAGTCTTTCCTACAACTTTACATATTCTTCAAATATTTATAAGAGATAATTAAAGATTGGAGCCAATTATATGATATATAGAAAGAAAGCCCTCCAAGGTTCTACAGAAATATATAAAGTGTATTTGGACTAAGGAAAAACGACTGATATAAATCAGTCGTTTCCGAGAAAGCATTTGTTATTAACCAAGATACTTCTCATTATTTTTTCTATTAGTATCAATAGCATTAATAGATTGAAGAGTTTTACTGTCTGTTGATATTGTAACTTCTGTTTTCTGTCCTTGTTCATCCGTTACAATGACCTGAACAAATATTTCATAGGCCCTACTATAATTACCTGATTTGGAAAAGGGTTTTCCATGGTCAATACTGCTTCCATCAATGGTCGCAGATATATCC
This sequence comes from Alkaliphilus flagellatus, assembly GCF_018919215.1. Classification (NCBI taxonomy): domain Bacteria; kingdom Bacillati; phylum Bacillota; class Clostridia; order Peptostreptococcales; family Natronincolaceae; genus Alkaliphilus; species Alkaliphilus flagellatus. Next base: position 96,856 of record NZ_JAHLQK010000003.1, on the reverse strand, counting down.
TTAAACTCTGCTCTAGTTGCTTTAACTCCAGAATGTTTTTCTGCAAACTGTTTTGCTAGCTCTAAGTATTCATCACAATTATTCTTATACTTTTCTCTAAGTTTTTCAGGATCAAAAGGTACAGTTGTTTCCTTTTTCTCATATTTTTTTGATGTAGAGACTCTGACGCCAGATATAGCTTCTATGACAAAGCTGTAGGCTGGTGGTGCATCTGAAATATCACTACCCGTTTCCACAATGTCACCTTGCCAATATGCTTTGGCAGCATCAGGATCAATGAAATAGGACATGTAGATTGTCTTGCCGCTTAGGTCAACTTTAAACATATCCCACAGATATTGAGATCCAATTTCAGCTGCTTGGTCCACAGGCAATGCACTAGAGTTTGTAGATCGCATGACCTTGTTCTCTAAAACTTCGTAATCAGCTTTTACATAGTCTTCAGCTTTATCAATAAATGTAGTACTAACGTTGTACGTTGTAGAAATGGATTCCTCCTTATCCAATGCCATTGCCATTGCTACATTGTTCGCTCCTGCAAAAACCGTACTACATAAAGTAATAGCCGTTGCACTTGCCACTACTGTTTTCCAGGTATTTTTTTTCTTTGCTCCCATTGTTTGTTTCATAAATAAATCTCCTTTCCAAATTGATTTTAGTGATAAACACAAATACAGTATAAATCCATAATATTATTGAGTTATTATGAACTTGTTATGAACTTGTAAAAGTTAATTTTACTATGGTACCAACATTGGGCAATGATTCAATTGAAAGTACAGCATTATGGCAATTAGCTATTTGTTCACAGATAGAAAGTCCAAGTCCTACACCACCTTTTGCCCGGTTGCGTGATTTATCCACCCGATAAAACGGGTCTGTTACTTTATTGATTTCATCTTGTGGAATACCCCAACCATTATCCTGAACAGATAAAACTCTACAGCCATTTTCAATGTAAGTATTCCATACAATAACACCTCCAGGATTACAGGCTTTTATTGCATTATCAGTAAAATTGACAAGCAAACTCTGTAGTAAATCCTTATCCCCATAGAGAGAATCAATATCAATTTTCCATTTAAGTGATATTTGACTTTCGTCCAATTTTGCTGCAAGAGATTTCTGTGAATGTTCAAATAGACTGTTTACATCGACTACTTTCATTTTAATTACCTGATTTCTTAATGTGGCTAACTCTAAAAGCCGGTTTGATATATTGAGCATATATTGGCTCTCAGACATAATATAACTGGAAGCAAACATTTTTTCTTCATCGCTAATGGTGGCTTTCTGAATATATTCAGCAAATCCATAAACTGAAGTAAGAGGGGTACGTATCTCATGAGCTAAGTTGTCTACAAATTGCTGTTTCTGCTCAGACGCCTCTGCTAATTGGGTAATACGACGTTGAATTTCCTCTGCCATGTTATTGAAACTCTCTGCCATTTCGGCAAGTTCATTACGACCAGACACGATAATACGATCATCATATTGTCCATTAGCAATTTTTCTTGATGCCGTAGATACCATATCTAGTGGTTCGAAGACACGACTGAGAATCAATTGAAGGCCTACAGCTAAAATAATAGTAAATATGATGCCAACTAGCAATAAAATATGTTGTGTTTTCTGCCATGCTTTTAAGTTGCCAGAGATATCGTGAAGATACTGGATGTTAAATCTATTATCTGTTCCTGGCAGCTCTCCAACGACCTTAAAATAAACACTATCACCTATATTGTGAAAACTAGCTTTTCTAATACCGGACTTAATAGAATAATATGTTAATTCATCTGAACGTTCTGGTAAATTGCTATATATAATTTTCCCTTGTGAAAGTAATTCTAAAAACACACCTTGTTTTTGATAATACTCCGTATAGAAATTAAAGAGCTGCTCTATTGCATCGTCTAAGTTTCCTCCCCTGTCAACTATAGCCATGAGATCCTTACCAAAAGATGAGGAAATAAAGTAATGTTCATTTATTCCACGTTCCTTTATAATATCCATCTGATTGTTAAAAATAAAAACTGAAATAAAAAATAGACTAGAGAAGAATACTATCAAGAATAAGGTAAAGGTTGCAATAAATGTTCTGAACTTCAATCCAATACCTCCAGTCTATATCCCAATTTATATACTGTCTTAATGTAATTATCTAAACCTAGTTTTTTCCTTAACTTCGTGATATGAACATCAACCGTTCTTGTGTCACCTTCAAAATCATAACCCCATGCTAACTCCAATAGCTTCTCACGTGAAAGAGCAATATTACGGTTTCGAATCAAAACCACCAGCAAATCGAACTCTTGCGGGGTAATATCAACCAATTCATTATTAAGAAAGGCTTGTCGACCATCTAAATCTACTCGAACATTATTCAGTACAAAAAACTTTTGCTCTTTATTTGTTCGACGAAGCACAGCTTCAACTCTTGCTTGTAACTCTAACATCTCAAAAGGTTTCACAATATAATCATCAGCACCTAATGTCAGACCCTTAACCCGGTCTGAAAGAGAACTCTTTGATGTAAGAAAGATAACGGGTATGTCCATTTCTTTTACTGTCTCTAAAACTTCATAACCATTCATTTTAGGTAGCATTATATCCAATAATATTAAATCAAAAGTGTACTTTTGTATAATTTCAAGCACAGCTTCACCATCATATACAGATACACACTCATGACCTACTAGTTTTAGATTTCTGTTAATTAAAATATTAATAGGCATTTCATCCTCAACAATTAAGATTAATGCCATAAATTCACCCCTTTTCTTTTTCTAAACTTTTTAAGTATAAAACATAGACGATTCTAACTAACCTATATCATATATTACTATAATTTAGTCTCCTACAACACCAAAAACTCAAATATTAATTTCTAATATTATAATGAATATTTTTTGTTTTCATAGCTTTATCTTCCACCTCTATGTATATTCTTCTACTATATCCTTGATTTAAGTTAAATATCTCTTTATTATCATGTACTTTCTTAATAAGTACAAATATACCAACATAATAATATAATCTAAATATCTTTTCAATTAAATAAGTATAAATATATATTGTCGCCCAGAAATCAATGTTTAACAAATCTCTTTTGGTATAATCTAATTCCATCTTAATTTAATTAAATATGATTACTTCTATGATATTATATTTCAATATAAATTTTTTTACCTGATGAACTAGTGAAATAAAAAAATTATAGATTAACGTTCTTTTCTAGAGATTTTAATGTTAGAAGGTATTTTAATTAAGAAATTATGTTATATCAAACTTTGGGATTAGTAAGTACACAAAATTGAGTTGCATGTCATATATTGTAGTAAATTTGAAGCATTCATTAGAGCATGAAGGAGGAGGCGACACGTGCAGCAAAAAGAATTAAATCAATATATGGTTAATTTAGAACCCATCGGAAAAGGTGTTTATGGAATTGTATATCTTGCATATGACCAACTCGAAAAAAGGAGAGTTGCAATTAAAGAACTGGAAAATTTAGAGCGTGCAACACATGAAGCATATGTAATGAAACAGTGCGGCATCTCAAAATTTTTACCAACTTTTTATGACTTCTTTGAGAATAATGGCAAAGCATACATTGTGATGGAATACGTTAAGGGCGAGACTTTTGGTGAAAATTTTGATAGTCATAGTAAAAAAAGAGATGAAAAGTTGAGTGTGCAAATTACAATAAATATATTGAAAGGGCTTGAAGTTTTCCACAAAACTGGGTTTTACCATGATGATATTAAGCCCAAAAATGTTATGATTCATAACGATGACCCAGAAACTGTTAAGATTATAGATTTTAATTCCTCTAAAAAGATAGAAAACGTTGGCTTAATGAAGAAAGATCTAAGTGATACTGCACAAATGTGTATATTTCTAATAAATGGAACTGTACCAGAGCCAGTAGATAAGGCAGAAATTCATAATAGGAAATTGAAATCAATTTTATTTAAGGCCTTAAATACGGATGCAGGAGATAATTATAATTCACTTAAAGAATTTATAGCTGAATTAAAGGAGTTTAGATAGGCTTTAAATAAACTCGAAGGCCTCATCTTAGATACATTAATTTAAATCAACAAAGCCAGATGCACGAGTAATGATTTTTCAAGTAGTCCTAGTCTCATTAGTCAGTTTTATACTCTCCAGTCATATGGGAATATCTATTCTTTTTATAATAATGCTTAGTTTAATGATTTTCCATAACATGAAGAATAAAGCTATTCAGATGATATGGAGATATATGATTTTATTAATTTTATATAAAACCTTAGATACATTACAGATTTCTTATTTAACTATGATGTTTAATTTAATTATTTTATTGTTTATTCGTGTGCTACCTGCTTATATGTCTTGTATAATTATGTTGAATAAAATGCCAATGAATGAGATGATGACATCTTTAGAAAATATGTATATTCCACAAATGATTATAATACCTTTTGCTGTTGTTTATAGGTATATTTCGACTATTAGATATGAAATATGTTGTGTTAAAGTCAGTCTAAAAATTAGAGGTTTAAATACTTCCTTAACTGGTATTATCCTGCATCCTATGGAAACGATAGAAAACTTCATTATTCCATTATTGATAAGAAGCAGCAAAATATCAGATGAATTGTCTGCGGCATCACTTTGCAAAGGTCTTGATATTACAAACAAGCGCACTTGTCTGTCCGATGTCCGTTTCCAAACTAGCGATACTATTTATTGTTTCATATGTATTCTCATTGCAGTCAGTCTTATTTATATGGATAAAAGTGAGTTTTTCCTATAGTTCTATGGATAGTAGGAGGTGATTTACGTGGAGAAAATAATAATATCACAAGAGGAAAAAGAGGATGTGATCCACTTAGAACATGTTTACTTCACATATGAAGGTAGTTATAGAGAAAATTTAACAGATATAAATCTAAGTATAAAGCAGGGAGAATTTATAGTTATTACTGGAGAAAGCGGATGTGGAAAAACCACATTGACAAGATGTATCAATGGATTGATTCCATTCTAATTCTCTTAAGCAGTATATCTTGTTCATTACTTTGTACAAAAGACAAAGAAGGGAACCTCATAACCATTGATATTTAATATACAGTTTTACAAATAAAAAGAGATACAACTTGTTAAAAAGTGATATCTCTTTTTATTACACATTACTTAGCTTTGTTTCTGGAATCATACTCTTCCTTAAATAAATACAATTTTAATATAGAGAGCTATTATTTAATAACTTCCTTTCAGCAATGGTGTACACTTTCCAGAATAGTATATACATAAAATATGAAGTGCTCTGGTACAGGCAGTATAAAGTAGCAGCCTTTCCTCCTCACAGCAGTAATTCTCATTTCCTGCATTATAAATAAGCACAACATCAAATTCTAATCCTTTAGCAAGATATGCTGGTATTACCAAGGTACCATTAACGTATTCATCATCGTCCTTCATTATAGCTTTAATATGAATTTTCTCTTTTAAGAAATTATATACCTCATCTGCTTCCTTTGTAGTTCTTGTTATTATTCCAATGGATTTATATCCTCTCCCCTTATATATCTTTATATCATCAAGAAGCCTTTCTTTTATAGCTTCTTCCTCTGAAAAACCAAGGAGTAAAGGTTTATCTCCACTTCTTTGTATACTTTCATCAGTAATTTCATTATTAAGTAGCTTTCTAGAAAACTCAGTAATTTCCTTTGTGGATCTGTAGCTTTGGGTTAAATTTATTATGCAAGTGTTGCTTTGAGAGAATATATGGGAGATATTATTATAATCTCCTACACTCATAAATGGATTGATGGACTGATTTAAATCACCCAGTATAGTCATATTTGCATGATTAAAAAGCTGATAAAATATTTCATACTGAAGTGGTGTATAGTCCTGCGCCTCATCAATAATAACATATTTAATTTCCGAGGTTTTTGGAATATCTCCAAGAGCAATTTTTAGATATAGAAAGGGGATCTGATCTTCATAGTTGAGTTTCTGAGCCTTCAAATTTTCTAAAGTATAGCTTTTGATTTTCTCAATTTTCCCCACACAGTATCCAGTATTTGAGCTTCTATAAAAAAACTCTAATTTCTCAAAAAGCTTTTTATAGATGTCTACTAAATTAAACTCTGTTATTCTGTCTATTTCATAGTATATTTCCTTCATTTCATCCTTTACAATAGCTATACTATCCTTTAAAATCTCTACTTTATCTATATAAGAGCCTGAATGCTCCAGTTCAAAAGCAACTTCTTCTATCCGGTGTTTTTTATAAGGTTTTAGAAGGAATAAAATTCTTTCTTTTATCTTTCTAAGTCTCCTTTTCAACGGAAGTTTTATATAATCTTTAAAAAACAGTTCTTGTAAATCCTTAGATGAGACTATTAGCCCGTCTCTAAAAATGATGTCTGTAAAATTTCTATCCATTTTTTCAACGTAGGTCACATAATATTTTAATATATTTACAAATTCCACAGTAGACTTATACCTTATATTACTAATTCTGCTTTGATAGTTTAACTCATCCTTTGAACCTAAAATATATTCCATCATTTCGCAGTAATCTTCTTTTGTAAGCCCGCTACCTAAAGCCATATGCATATATTCCTTAAATGTTGTCTGGTACATATTATCTTCTCCAAGCTCTGGTAATACATTAGAGATATAATCATTAAAAATTTCATTGGGTGAAAATATTACTATATTCTCAGGTGTTATTTTCTCCCGATATTTATATAAGAGGTAGGCAATTCTATGAAGAGCAACAGAAGTTTTCCCGCTTCCTGCAGGACCTTGAACAATCAGAGTTTTATACTCTTCATTACGAATTACTTTATTCTGCTCTCTTTGAATTGTTGTTACTATGGCCTTCATCTTGCTATCAGTGCTTTTACTCAAGATATCTTGAAGCATTTCATCGTCTATCTTAAGATTGCTATCAAACATATATTCAATTTTGCCGTTATTAATTTTGTACTGTCTTTTCAGCATAAGTTTCCCTTCTATAATTCCTTGAGGGCATTTATAATTAGCCTCTCCCATTTCACAATCGTAAAACATGCTGGAAATCGGTGCTCTCCAGTCATATATGAGGAAATCAAGGTTATCATTAATAAGGTTTGAAATCCCGATATAATATTTCTCGGCTTTGTCCTCCCCATTTTCAAGAAAGTCGATTCTTCCGAAATAGGGTGACGAAAGCATTCTCTCGTATTTTTCTTGAAGTTTTCTGGTTGACTCATGGCTTATCTTTTGTATTTTCATGAAATTGATGAATTGCATAAAATCTACAACCTGCTCCAGCCCATTTGTTATGGAAACTGAGCCTATTTCATCCCATATCTCCTTTTGTGTTCTAATGGCATCTTTTTTAATTTTTTCTTTAAAATCTCTGTTTTTATCAAACTGTTTCCGCGTCTCTTTAAGCACATCTTGCAGCCATTCATCTTCAAGCTTCCATTCAAAGTCATCCCTGTTCATGATATAACCTCCTTATAATAAATAATTCAATAAAATTATTTAAAAAACATATTGACATTGTTTTTTAAAAGATATATAATATAATTGAGGATAAATAAATATTGGTTGTAAAGTGGCGGTATAAATTTATATTATCACTTTTGTTTTGTTATGTCAATAATAAAGACATTTGTAATTAAACAAATGTCTTTTTCTTATATACTCATTGATTGATTTATTCCATGAATTAAATCCTTTCAATATTGATTAATTACTCTTTCAGTAATATTCTTAGCATGTTGATGCATACTTAAAACTATTTCTACAGCTTGTCTAGCAAGACAGGAAATACATTCACGTGATATTTTCATATAATTCTCTCCTCAATAGTAATATGTTCTTATTCTACTAAATAGCATATTCATAATTATAAAATTTAAATTTATGATTAAAAAACACGACTACTTTTGTGATATTATATTTTAATATAAATTTTTTCACCTGCAAAAAGTGTCCCACTACTTATGATATGGTTCACCGTACCGCTTTAACCGCGGTTTTTCTGTTCATACTAATAACTGGATAACTTTGGTGCCTGGTACTGACTACTTTGCTATTCCAAACTTGATAAAATTTATTATATTTTTAGTAGTCTTTTGAATGGCTTCACTAAGAGTCTCTTTACTCCCTTCAAAGCTTTCCAACATTAAATTAGATGTTAAAATATGGATAGATTTTGCTATAAACTTTATATCAATATCACTTCTTATTTCTCCCGCTTCAACGCCTTTCATAAGCATTGACTCATATGCACTTGACATATCTAGCTCTTCTGTACCAAATATTTCGTAGATAATCTCCATGTTTTCAAACATCTTGTTTGCAAGCTTTTCAAATTCAGGTTTTGAAGCTGCAAATTCAGCCCCAGCTTTAAATAGACCTCTTAATCTTTCAAAAAAACTCTCTTGCTGCTCCGTCAAAGCTGGCTCCATATACTTCATTTTCTCTTCTCTGATAATTAGGATTATATACTTATACAAATCCTTCTTATCTTCGAAGTAATCGTAAAAACTGCTTCGTGGGATTTTTGCTTTACTAATGATATCAGAAATTTTCACTTCATTGAAGGTAGATTGCGAAAATTCATTTATAGCTACATCAATGATCTGCTTCTGTTTTTCGCTAGTCAGATTGAAAAATGTCTGCTTTGGCAAGTAATCATCTCCTATTCTTACTATGATTATATCATTTTATCCACACTTCTACTTATAAGACTCATACACCTTTTCTATATATTTTACAGCATTTTGCAGTCCATTTTCTTTTTCTATTACACCTTGAATATCTTTTGCCTTTTCTATATATTTTGCGTTGCCCATGTTTTTAAGGGCTTTTACTAGTTCAGATACTTCCAGATTCTTTTCTTTCAAAGGCTTCATAGTATACCCTTTTGAATACAGTATGTGCGCCCAGAATGGTTGATCTGTAGTAAATGGCATTATTAATTGTGGTGCCCCGCTAAGAAGCGCCTCAGACATAGTTCCTACTCCCCCATGGTGAACGATGCCTTTCGCTTGCTTGAATATAAGCCTGTGGGGTGCCTTTTTCACTGCAAAAATACTTTCATCGTTATCAAAGTTCATCCCACTTGTTCCTGTTAACACGACTGCTCTATTTTCAGTCTCTTTTAGGGCTTTTATAAGCTTTTCTTTAAAGATTTCAGGATTCTTAAGTGGCATACTGCTGAAAGATACAACAATAGGTTTTTTGTCTTTTGCGATAAAATCCTCCAGTTTCTCATTCAGCTTGGCTTCACCCATATCCATAAAGAAGAAACCAGAGACGAAAACTCTATCTTTCCAACTCTTTACTTCTTTAAACATATATGGACTGATTGGGTATATTATTGGAATATCTCTACTGCGAACTTGAAATGTAACCTCTCCCGCTTTTCTTTTAGGAAGTTTTAAAGAGTTTTTTCTAAACTCATTTATATCCTTCATATAAGAAAATTCAGCAAGAGCTGTAGCTTTATATGTCAACTTGTTCAAGGTATATCCTAGATTTCTGGTTGATGATATAGCGAAGTTAGGAAACTCAGTTATAGGATATAATATTGGTACTGGAGGCATGCTGATGCAAGGAATTCTCAAATACTCTGCAATATCAGCAGCTCCAAGCGCCTTTGGGTGATAAACAATTACATCTGATCCTTTTGATGCTTCCAGAAAATCACTTAGGCTTTTCCTATATGCTGGTGTAATTACTTCTTTAGCATACTTCATAATTTTAAAAATGTTGTAGTTTCCACCATTAAATACTTTTCTTCCTTCTTTGCTTTCTAGAATAGCCATCAAATCTGCAGAAGCCTCATAGAATTCAACTTCATTTTGCTTTATGAAATTTCTAAAGCTTCCGCCTGTACACACTAATGCTTCATGGCCATTCTTAATCAACTCTTTGGCCAGAGCTACGTATGGTTGAACGTCACCTCTGCTGCCTAATGTAAGAAACGTAACTTTCATAATAAACGCCTCCAATTAACAATTCTTTGCAAAAGTCACAATTACGACGACAATGTCGCCGGTAAACTTATAGTATCACTAAACTATATTTCCGTCAAGATAGCGCTTCTATACAGTATATGTATATATAAAAAGCCAATAAGTACTGATTTCTAATACTTACTGGCTTCTTTGGAACTTACTTATGGTACGGTTCACCCTTCATTATCCTAAATCCCCTATACACCTGCTCTAATAATATTAATCTCATCAACTGATGTGGAAATGTCATTGGAGAAAAGCATAGTTTATAGTCGGCTCTTTTAAGTACTTCATCTGAGAGTCCTAGTGACCCGCCTATTATAAATGCTATGTTACTATTACCAGTTATACCTAAGTTCTGAAGCTTATCTGCTAATTCTTCAGAAGAAAGCATTTTCCCTTTAAGATCTAAAGCAATAACATAAGTTCCTTCTTTTATGTGTTTTAAAATTCCTTCTCCCTCTTTATTTTTTACAATTTGTTCCTCTGCATTACTTAAGTTTTCTGGCGCCTTTTCATCTGGTACTTCTACTAGGTTTAACTTTGTATATCTAGATAGTCTTTTAGTATACTCTTCTATACCCTGTTTTAAATATTTTTCCTTTAGTTTTCCTACACTTATTATTGTAATATTCAAATCTTCACTTCCTTTTTATACTGTTTCACGTGTAACAAGCAAAAAAGTCGAGGTTTCCTCGACTATACTACTAAATATTTAGGTAGTTTATCACAAAGATGGCAGTTCTTTGGTGCCATCCAATCTGAAAAGGATACCTTTTCTAGTTCATAAATATCTGGCGGCTGCTCGTATATATCAACAAAATCCTCTATAGCATCTTCTAAATGTTCTCCACATACTACATACATTCATAACCAACTCCATCTATGGTTTATTATCCTTCAACTTTAGTATATATAGTATTTGTTAAAGTAAATAGTTAATGCATAAATTGAAGGATTATACGATAATTTTAGTATTTTCATTTCCATTATATAGTATAGATTTAATTATTTCAAATAATTTCTTAATTTTCAAAAAACCTAGGCAAATTTGCCTAGGTCTATTATTCAAAAACTACATCTATATTTACTTCTTGGTTGTTCCTTATAACAGTTACAGTTGTTTTATCTCCTGGTCTATATTTATAAAGAGATCTAACTAAGTTACTCATCCTGCTTACCTTATCATTACCTATTTTAACAATAATATCGCTTGGCTTAATTCCATACTTTGTTGCAATAGAATTTTCTATAGTCTGTGCAACATAAACACCCTCATCAGACTGTGCTTTCTGCCCTGTAGCTCCTTCGTACACATCTATATCGACACCCTGTATACCTAAATAAACCCTTGTAAATTCACCTTTCTCTATGAACTGATCTACAATAGGTTTCGCGATATTAATTGGAATAGCAAATCCTAATCCTTCTCCCGTGCTAATTTTTGCTGTATTAATTCCTATTACTTGTCCTCTTGCATTAAGTAAAGGTCCACCACTATTTCCTGGATTGATTGAAGCATCAGTCTGCATAAGGTTTTCAATAGTTTCTCCTGCAGCATTTACAGTTATTGTTCTGTTAAGTCCGCTAATAACCCCTTGTGTTAATGTTCTTTCAAAGGTTAATCCTAAAGGGTTACCAATAGCAATAGCTATTTCACCTACCTCTGTTTCATCACTATCTCCAAGCTCTGCTACAGTTAGATTTTCTCCTTCTACTTTTATAATAGCAAGATCTAGGCTCTTTTCATTCCACAATACTTCAGCTTTAATCTGTCTTCCATCATGAAGTAGCACCATTACTTCTTTAACATTTCCATCTCCAACTACATGGGAGTTTGTTAAAATATATCCTCTTTTATCTACAATAACGCCAGTACCCACACCTGAAACCTCTCTTACACCATAAAACCAGTCTCTTTCCAAGGCAACAGTTGTAATACCAACTACTGAAGGCATTACTTTCTTAGCCACAGCCGAATAAACCGTTAAATCTTGAGTAGGATTAATAGTAATTTCTTGCTGTGCACCATCTAAGGAAATACCACGCATGCTAAGCATGTTAGGTAAAAAAGCATAAGTAGCTCCTAAGGTAACTGCGCTTCCTAAAATCACCCCAGCTAAAGTACCACTAATAAATCTTTTTCTTCCTTTTTTATTAAAACTTATTTGTAAACGTTCTAATTCATCTTTTAACTCATATTTATTATCAGTCTCTTCTATCTTCTCCACATCGATGGAGTTGCTATCTGAGTAATTCTTTTCTAAATTTTCATTTCCATAGTTACCTTCTAGATCATAACCCTCACCATTGTTTTTTATTTCATTTTCATCGTCAAAGTGATTCAATTCGCACACCTCCAAAGAATTATAGTATTGTTTAAATTATTCTAATACTATTATATCTACTCCTGTCCCAGTTAAATTTTTAACTTTCGTTAAAAATTCCCAAGTACTCAAAGTATTACCAACATCTTACTTCCTTAAAATTGATATATATTACTTACCCTATCTCGATGTACTAAATCTAATTCTATGTCTTTTCCTATAATAATTTTTTTGCTATCTAAAATATTTTTTACAGTTGCAATTGCCAGTTCCGGGAAGTTATTTTCCCTACTTAAATGGGCAAGTAGTATAGATCTTACATTTCTACTTACTAAATCTACTATAGCATTGCCTGCGGCTTCATTCGATAAATGTCCACTATTAGAAAGTATTCTTCTTTTTAGACTATATGGATAGCTCCCAGCCTTTAACATTTCTTCATCATGATTTGACTCTAATATAACAAGGTTAGAGCCACCTATCTCTTCCATAATATCTTCACTAATATAGCCTAAATCTGTAGCAATACTAATTTTAATACTATCTTTTTCAATACTAAATCCAACTGGTTCATTTGCATCGTGAGAAATTCTATAGGGTTTAATATTAAAATCTCCAATAGAAAAGTTTTCATTCGATGTAAAACATTTAATGTTTTCTTTCTTAATATTTCCTATTTTACGTTCCATACCAGCCCAGGTTCCATCATTAGCGTAAATAGGTATATTATATCTTCTTGACAATATGCCTACACCACATATATGATCACTATGTTCATGGCTCACCAAAATTGCCGATAGATTTTGGGGATCCACATCGACTTCCTTTAACTTATTTTCGATTTGCTTACCGCTCAGTCCTGCATCAATTAATAAGAATTTTTTTCCATCATTTATTAAGTGACAATTACCACTACTACCACTAGCTAAGGAGCAAAAACCCACTGTCATATTTATTGCCTCCAATTTATGAATTAACTACTGTACTCGATTATTCTTTAGGATAACAACTATTCCCGGTGCTCTCTCCTAACCTTTGCTCCTAAGCTTATTAGCTTTTGCTCTAATTGATCATACCCTCTATCTATATATTGTACATTTTCTATTTCTGTCTCACCTTTTGCCATAAGACCAGCTACAACTAAAGATGCCCCAGCTCTTAGATCTGAAGCTACTACTTTTGCACCTGTTAGATTTTTAACTCCATGAATAACAGCTACTCTTCCTTCTACTTTAATATTAGCTCCCATTCTTTTAAGCTCGTCTACGTGTTTAAATCGTCCTTCAAATATTGTCTCTGTTACAATTCCCGTCCCCTTAGCTGTAGTTAAAAGACTACTCATTGGTTGCTGCAAATCTGTTGGGAAACCTGGATATACTAAGGTTTTTATACTAACATTTTTTAAGTTTCCTGAGGATATTATTCTAAGGGATTCTCCATTTTCAATAACATTAACACCCATTTCCTTAAGCTTTGCAGTAATAGCCTCTAAATGTTTAGGTATAACATTATCTATTAATACGTTACCACCAGCAGCTGCAGCTGCTATCATATATGTTCCAGCTTCTATCTGGTCTGGAATGACTGTATGAATACACCCTCCTAATTTTTCCACACCTTTAATCTTAATTACATCTGTACCTGCCCCTTTAACATCTGCTCCCATACAGTTTAAAAAGTTTGCCATATCAACGATGTGTGGCTCTTTTGCAGCATTATCTATTACAGTTGTACCTTCTGCCATAACAGCAGCTAACATTATGTTGATGGTAGCACCAACACTAACCACATCAAGATAAATTTCTGCACCTACCAGTTTTTCAGCCTCTACAGATATTATACCATGTTCTATAGTTACCTTTGCACCTAAAGCTTCAAACCCCTTAATATGTTGGTCTATTGGTCTACTACCAATAGAACAGCCTCCAGGATATGCTACCTTAGCCTTTTTAAATCTACCAAGAGCTGCACCTAATAAATAATAGGAAGCCCTTAACTCTTTGGCTAATTCATAATCTGCATAACAATCCTTCATTGCAGTTGTGTTTATCTCTAAAGTGTTTGGTCTTAATTCCTTTACGGTAGCACCTAAACTCGAAAGCATGTCTGCTAATATCTTAACATCACTAATTTGTGGTAAATTATCGATAACACAAGTATCTCCTGCTAATACTGTAGCTGGTATAATAGCTACAGCCGCATTTTTAAATCCACTTATTTTAACCGTTCCTCGTAGTTGTTGTCCGCCTTCAATTATTAGTTTCTCCATATATTTACTGACAGAAGTCAGTTATTCACCATCCTTCATTATAGTTTGTATCCTATGTTTATGCTAATTTATCGATATTCTTTATAATAATCCTAGTTAATTACAATACATAAGTTAATTGCCTATTCAATTAAAGTTTTTTTAGATTTGAATATTATACCAAAATTCAACAGTTTGAATTTATTATAGCATTTATTTACTTCTTTGATAAGTGCTATACTACTGGAAATAAAAAGATATTCTATCTTTAATTCCCGTGTATAAATAAAAAAAGAAAAAGTCTATTAAACTTTTTCTTCATTTTTACAAGAATCCCTTTTAAGTTATACGAAATAATATTAATTTTTATAGGCCTCTATAAAATAAGTTTTTCCATTTTGTATTGTAATTTTCCATGAAGGAAAGGCAGTTCCCGACTCAATTTCTTTCCAATCTGATTCCATATAATATGTTGGACTGAAATAATATCCTATTTCAATATCTTTTACAATTATTGGTTCTTCATTTTCCTTTAAAATTGTACTCGTTGCTCTCATAAGTGCTTCTGTTGCAGGAATAATTTGTTTCTTATGTTGTTGTGTCTTTTCATATTCTAATAGCATTGCCTCAAAACCTATTACTCCCCTATTACTTACATATACATGAATGTAACTCTCACCTAAAAATTTGTTTTTATATGTTTGATTATAAACTAGCTTGTATACAAATTCATCTTCAAACTCGTCTTCTGTTCCATAATAAATTTGAGCTAATTCAATATCTTCTCCCATTAAATTATATTGTTTTAAAAAATCGTTACTAATTTTTTTAACAGTTTTTTCATTTAAAGAATAATTATTTTTTTCGGGACTCATATTCTTATATGTTAATCTTTTACTACTCTCTACAATTAATTCTTTGTCTGCACTTTTAAAGATTTCTCTTTTCAAAATTTTATCTTCTAAAGTAGGAATTTGCTTCTCGTAATCTTTACCTAAAAAACTTTTCGCTGTATTGTCCGAATCGAAGGTTTTATACCTTACTACTAATATGGGTAACGAGATGATTTCTCTAGGAATATGAGCATCTAGTTCTATATTATTGTCATTTAAATGTTGCTCTACATTACTTATATACTTATCGTTAATAAGCTGCATTTCTTCTTGTCTAAATAGTCTACTTTGTACATTATAAATTAAAAAAATATTTGTAGCTATAAACGCAACAATTAGTATGTTTTTTGCCTTAGACCAATCCATAGGATTTCACCATCCATTAATTTAGCATAACACTATTTATTAAATCACCTGTATAGCTATCAAAATAATAAATATCTCCTTTAATTTTAATCCTCCAGCTAGGTTTTAAGAGTTGCCCTTTGCCTTCTTCTACAGTATCAAAGTATACCATTCTTACTTCTTCTATACCCTTTAATAATTCTAAAATTTTGTCTTCATCATCTATTTGTTCTGGCAATTGCTGCTCTTTATTAAAGTACTTTAGTTTTAAGTGCTCAAGATTTTTTTCAATTATATCTGGGAAATATAAAATAGATTGTTCTGGACTAATACCTTGCATATCCATAACCTTACGTACTAAAATACGATATGACTTTACCTTATTACCATAAACTTCTATTTCGATAGGATGCTCCATCTTATTACTATTAAACTCTACAGGAAAACCTCCTATGCGATAACCAAATGAAAATCGATACCCATTATTTTGATTTTGGTCCTTTAAAATATTTTGAATGTCTTTTAAATAAGTGCCTTCAGGGAATCCTCCGTTTTTAGAAATAAAATCTATAGCCGCATCTAATGACTCTATTACATTAGAACTTGATATATTTCCAATCTCTCCGTTATACTCTAGTGCTCCTTTTTCATTAATACGAACCCTTTTTTCTCCATATCCATAGATATAAACTACAGCACCGCTAGTTTCCTTAATAGTTTTTACAAAATCAAAATTTTCATTGAAAAAATTTTTTGATCTTTCTATTAACATTGCATCATTCTCAATATCAATTTCACTCTCAACAAAGGTTTGTGTTGTAGCTACAGCGTTATTAATAGGCATAGGAGTATAATTTGATTCAAGTTCATTAAAAAGAGAAAAAATAGGATGATACTTAATATATTCAACCGTTTCTAACTCATCTATAAAACTAACCAATGTAGAGTTTTCAGCATGTTCTAAAAGCTTTACTTCAAATATGCTATCGTTGTTCTCTACAATGTATATAACTCCACGATTAAAAGCTGGAATCAATATTTTTTTTATCTCTTTTATATTTCTAACAACTTTATTTTCTAAAGAATCAAAAATAGAAGAGACTAAAATGGTTGGTATGTTATCACTAAACTCCAATTCTACGGATTTTAAAATATTATTCTGAATATATTTTTCATATGTAACTGAAGTTATTTCTGGATCTCCTAAAAAATAATCTTTAAGTATATTTTTACTTTCATCCCATACAAAATCTAAACTAGAAGATAAAACCGTATAATGATTTTTTCTTCTATCACCTGCTCCAAAACTCACAATAATCGAACTCGGCGAAATTATATCTTTACGATTTTCAGCCACAGTCAGGCTATGAAGTTTTCTGCTCCTAGCTTCAGGTTTTAATATTTTAATTGGAGAAGGAAACCATAGTTGTTGTGTTAATAAAATACTCATGACTACTAAAATTGATAGAATCAGGGTTTTTAATCTTTCCCTATCCATATTAATCACTCCAAGATCTATGGTTTTTTCCCTATGCCTAGAGTAGATTTATTAACAATCTCTTCCAGTAACTGTTTTACTTCTTCTACTTCCATTACGTTTATAATTCTAACAGTACTATCTTCTGATCCATTTTTATATTTTGCTTTAAACTCAATTTTATTTAATCCAGACTGCAATTCTATTTCAGCCCATCCCATTTGAATTGAACCAACAGTTACTTCAATTGGATCATAAGATAATTCGTAGTCTTCAGTTTCATCATCTTTACTAACATTGTGATAAACTTCTATAGATACTTTAGTACCTTGGGGAGCTTTAAATGATAAAACTAGATTTTTATCACTAGTAACAGAGTCTTTCTCTGGAATCACTACTTCAAATGATTGTTTAACTTCCTCTACTTTTTTATTTGTATTTTTAGTATCTTTAGATGTATTGATGGGAGCTGTGGTTGGAGCTGCGTAGGATAGTATATTTGATGTTCCTAATATAACAAATACAATTGTACCGGCAACTATTTTTCTTATCATATTAATTCCTCCTGTAAAACAGATAAATGAATTCATTTTCCATTATATATAATTTATATTACAATCATATTACAATGAAATTAAAATTGAATTACACATTTTTGCCTCTGTCTCTATAATAGGTAATTTAATAACTGCCTCTGTTCCTTTACCTTCCTCACTAAATATTTCAATAGTGCCTTCATGTGCTTCAATAATCTGCTGTGCAATTGATAGCCCAAGACCTGTGCCTCCGAGCTCCCTAGATCTTGCCTTATCTACCCTATAAAATCGTTCAAAAATTCTTGGAATATCTTCCTTTGGTATTCCAATACCATTATCTTTAATTTTTAACAAAACAATATGTTCATTTAATTCAACATCAATATAAACTGCTCCACCTTCAGGAGTATATTTAATACTATTGCTTAAAAGATTTAAAACCACCTGTTCTATACGATCTTCATCAGCATATATATTAACTGCTTTTTCTGTTAATTTAGAATGTATTTGTTGATTCTTATTTTTCGCAGAAACCTCTAATTTTAATATAGTTTTTTCAACAATTTGTTTTAAATCAACTACCTTTTTATTCCATTTAGACTGGTGAAAGTCTAGATTAGATAGTTGCAGCAGATCTCTTACTAATCTAGTCATTCTTTCTGACTCACTATCTACAACCTGTAAAAAGCTTACAGCAAGTTCTTTGTTATCTATAACACCATCTAACAGGGTTTCAGTATAACTTTTTATAGTAGTTAAAGGAGTTTTTAATTCGTGAGAAACATTAGCCACAAATTCTTTTCTCATGTTCTCTAGTTTTTGATGATTCGTTATATCTTGAAGAACTAAAATTATACCCTCCAGTGCACCGTTTTGATCCATAAATGGAGCATAATTAGCTTGCAGTATAACCCCATTATCTGTATTAATCATTCTATTACCGGTTGAATCTTCTGAGTCACTTAATAGCTCCTCTATCTTTAATTGTCCACTGTATGATGCGAATATTTCATTAAAGTCTTTTTCTATAGGAGTATGATCATCTATTTTTAACATTTCCATTGCCTTAGGGTTTACATGGATAACTTTGCCTTCCCTTGTGGCAGCAACAAGTCCATCAGCCATGTAAGTTATTATAGTATCCATCTTTTTCTTTTCATTACTCATTTCCTGCAAAACAGCGTTTAATCTTGCAGTAAGATAGTTAAACATACTGGCCAGCTGCCCTATTTCGTCATCTGACCTTACTTCAACCACTTGTTCAAAATCACCTTTTGCCATTCTCTCCGCCTTAATTGTTACATCATTAATAGGCCCTGTAATACTCTTAGCTATAAAAAAGCCTAGTATAATGGTTACAAAAAGGGCCAAAAATGTAGCTTTTAATATAATTGATCTTGATTCTTCTAATGTTTTATAAATATCCTCTAAATTGCTTTTTAAGTAAATAGCTCCCCCAATACGATTATTATTATCATGAATAGGAAAAACCATATGCTTAGAGCTATTAAGCTTGTCTTCTTGGTCTATACTATCCCTTTCACCTATCTCTCCATTAAAGGCAGATAAAATCAGCTCCGAGTCTAAAAAGCGGGTAGCATTTGCATCACCATTATTCTCCATATAGGATGCATTAGTGCTAAAAACAATAGTACAATTTGCGTCATTTTTAATTATTGTAATTCCAATTCCTGTTCCCATCTGCTCATAGCTTCTAATGTTTTTTTCAACTTCAGCTGGGTTATTTTGCCAATCAATAGTTTTTAAAGTAGTAGTTACTGTATTCGCCAAGCTTGACAGATTATTACTAACGACTCCTAAGTGATACTGTTCAAACTGCTGCATCAGAAATACTCCTATAATAACCATTGCCATAAACACTAGAAGAAAATAGATGGTGATGAACTTCCATCTAATACTTTTAAACATCATTAAGCCCTCCTGAAGTAGTAACCTACCCCTCTTTTTGTCATAATATATTCAGGGCTTGCAGAATTATCCTCTACTTTTTCTCTCAGCCTTCTTACTGTTACATCTACAGTACGTATATCGCCATAGTATTCATATCCCCATACCTGCTTTAAAAGTTGCTCCCTAGTGAATACTTGCTCTGCCTGAACCGCTAAAAATTTTAATAACTCGAATTCCCTAGAAGTAAGTTCTATAACACTATCATTTTTTCTTACTTCGTATCTTGTAAAATCTATAGTTATACCACCTGTAGAGAAAACACCCTCTAATCTAGTACCTACAGCATTGTCATTTCTTCTAAGATTAGCTTTCACTCTTGCTAGTAGTTCTCTCATACCAAAGGGTTTTGTAATGTAATCATCGGCTCCCATTTCTAATCCTAATACTTTATCAACTTCTTCTTCTTTGGCTGTTAGCATTAAAATTGGAACTGTAGAAGTTTCCCTAATTTTTCTGCACACTTGAAAACCATCTAATTTAGGGAGCATTACATCTAACAAAATTAAATCTGGATTAAGAGTAATCGCCTTATGTAAGCCTTCTTCACCATCATAAGCTACTAAAACTTTATAACCTTCCTTTTCAAGATTAAATTTAACTATTTCCGAAATAGGTTTTTCATCTTCAACGATCAAAATATTTTTTGCCACGATGCAGTCACCTCATTAATTAATTGATTAATTTAACCATTCTATTTTAATTGTATTTTTCCTTCTTGTTAGAAAAATCTTTGAGGAAATTTAATAATTAAATCTCCTCAAATAAATATATAAATTCATTTAAACTATGTCCATTACCTAAAGAAGTAATAATGTCCATCAATTGATCTAATCCATGGTTTTGTACCAAAGCTTTTACTAACCTAAAGGACTTGGTATAAGCCTCATACTGATTTAGACTCTTAAACTGACCACTTAGTTCCTCTATTGTGTAATCTTTTTCTGAAAAAATAACTTCTTCTCCCCACTCGTAGCCATCAATCATATACTCAAAGTATAAACTTACTCCTTCAGTAAACCACATAGGGAAATTCCCTCTGCCAACATGATCAGTAAAAAGATGTACTAGCTCATGTAGCATTGGGCCTTCGTTATAAAATTTATAGTCTAATTCCTCTATTTTATCTACCCAAAGCTCAGGATTTGTAATATGAATACTATCTCCATAATAAACGCCCATAGGTGGATCTCCCTTGCTAAGCATGGTAGTATTCATCATTAAATCTGTATTATTATATACTACTATCAATACCTTATCTTCTAATTTGTATGGAAAAATACCAGCAATTTGCTTGTATTTATCTTCGGCCGTATTGATAATCAAATCTAGAGTTTTTTTATCTATATTTTCATATCTGAAAATATAGGTATCTGTTTCTAATTCGTTGAAGTTACGAGTTTTATACAGTACAATTCTATTTTCTATACTTCTAATTAAAGGTCTTACTGTGCCTATAATTCCAAATGTATTTATAGTATAACTTGAGATCAACCACATAAATAGAAGTAAAAAAATAAATACAGTTTTAAAATTATATGCTTTATTTTTTCTTTCTAGTATCATCATTACCACCCCTTTCTAAAAAGCATATGTAAAGGGTGTTATTCTCATATTATAGCATATAGCCTAATAAACCACCATCAATGATGGCCTAGGAATATATACCATTAATTCTATGTATTACTTCCTCATTATTTAAATACCTTATTGATTGAATTAATTAATATAGTTATTTCAACTCTTTTTAGCACCTCTTTCATATTTCTGCATAATTTATAAATATAACAGAATAGAAGAAGGGGGATATATTGTGTTTGGATATAGAGGTATTGTAGAAGATTTAGTCGTAGAACGACTGCTAACCGCAAATGAAGAGGGAATTCCAATTATTATTTCTGGAAAGGATTGTAACTGTGATGATCTAGAGAAATTTGTATCTCAGATGGGAGGAAAGATTAAATATAAGTTACCTATCATTAACTCTGTAGCTGCCTATATGCCTTCTACGGGTATTAGAAGCATGGCAATGGAAAGGGTAACCGAAAAAATTTTCTTAGATGATTATGCCTATAAGCTAATGGATATTGCTCCAGTTACAGTAGGATCTGATTTTGCTAACGAATATGGGTTAACTGGAAAAAATGTTTCAGTTGCTGTTTTAGATACAGGAGTATTTCCTCACGGTGATTTAACAACTCCCAATAATAGAATTATTGTTTTTAAAGACTTTGTAGGTAAAAAAAGCGAACCTTATGATGATGATGGTCATGGTACCCATGTTGCAGGGATTGTTGCTGGTAATGGGTTTTCTTCTAGGGGAAAATACATGGGTATTGCTCCCGATGCTAATATTGTAGGAGTAAAGGTTTTAGGTAGTGATGGTGGGGGTAGCATCTCAGATGTAATTGCAGGTATTCAGTGGACTATTGATAATAAAAGTAAATATAATATTAAGGTTATGACCTTATCTCTTGGAACAAAGCCTAAGGGTAACTATGTAGATGATCCTCTTTGTCAAGCTGTTGATGCTGCCGTAAATTCTGGCATTACAGTAGTAGCTGCTGCTGGAAATAGCGGACCTAATTCATCTACTATAACATCTCCTGCTATAAGTCCTAAAGTAATTACAGTTGGTGCTTGTGATGATCGTAAATCAAAAACATCTAAAGATATTAGTATTGCTGAATTTTCTAGCCGTGGCCCTACACCAGACGGTTTAAAAAAGCCAGATATTTTAGCACCAGGAGTTGGAATTAACTCCCTAGCAAATAAGCCAATGGAATACCGTAGCTTATCTGGAACATCAATGGCAACCCCAATTGTAGCAGGCTGTGCAGCTTTATTATATGAAAGCAACTCTGAAATTACACCTTCTCAGGTAAAAAATATTATTACATCTAATGCCCGTAACCTAGGTCTTAAACCAGATGAACAAGGAGCAGGTTTATTAGATATTCGTGCCATAATTAATAAAATGGAACCTAATATTAAACCAAAGCAACCCCAAAATAAACCTAATAGTTCTAATAGTGGTAGTATAGGAAGCTCATTTTTTTCTAATAATATATTTTTAATAATTTTAATAGTTATTATTTTACTAGTTCTCTAAAAATCATGTGCTGTTGTGATTCCTAAGTAGTGTAGGCACTGCTCAAAACATTACTAAACTTTAGTTTCTTAATTAGCTAGTAATACTAGTGAATTTGATATATTTGAAAGATTAAAAGTCGTCTGATGCTATAAGCATCAGACGACTTTTAATAACTAACAAATCCTTGCGGATTAATAGGAGTACCATTTTTTCTAACTTCAAAATGAAGATGAACCCCTGTGCTTCTTCCTGTATTTCCCATTTCGGCAATCTTCTGCCCTTTATAAACACGATCTCCCTTTTTTACAATAAGCTTATTATTATGTGCATAATAAGTTTGATACCCGTTTTCATGATCAATAATAACTAGATTACCGTAGCTACCATTTTTTCCTGCGAAGGATACTTTTCCTGCATCCGCTGCAGAAACTGTAGTACCCCTGGAAGATGCTATATCTATTCCTGTATGTCTTCTTCCCCACCTCATACCAAATGGTGAAGTTAAACGTCCCCTTGTTGGATTAGAAAATGCTCCTGTTGCCATTGTAGCTGGTCTTTCCTTAATCCCTTGAGCTATAACCCTAGTTTTTGGCTCTGAAATAATTTTTTCGTCTACAACTTCCATATTAACTTCTGCACCATTTTCTTTAACTATATATCCTTTTATTTCACGTTTTCCTTCTGCACCTTGAACTGTTATTTTCTTATCGCCTTTATATAAAGAAGCTGTTTCCTCGTATTCAGTGTCAAAAGGTATTTCTTCCACCAACTCTATATATTCCTTAGTTCTAACAGAAACCAAAGGCTTAGGCACTATTAGACTAATTTTCTGACCTATTTGTATCCTCTCAGGATTCATACCTGGATTAGCTTTTATAATATCATCCATCTTTAAATCATATTTTCGTGCAATAGTCCAAGGATTTTCTCCTGACTCTACTTCATGTATTTTTTCTTCATCTGTACCAATTGCTATTTTTTGTAATGCCTCTTCTTCCTCTATAATCTCACTAAATTCTGCACCTACTTCAACAATCTCTACTTTTTCTGCAAAATTAATCTCGTCATACTCGCTTTCTTCCTTTTCTAAGAAAGGAGCTTTAATGCTGTCTAATATATTTAAAGCTGTTTTTTGATCTTTAACGATTACTACTTCTTCTCCCTCAACCTTTATAGCTGTAGCTTTTAATTTAATATCAATTTGTTCCTTAATATTTTTAATCATTTCATCTACTTCTGTTATCTCGTCTCTTTTTACCTTTGTCTCAACAAATGATGGTTCCTCATTCATTACTACATCCTGACCATATATGGATACAGCCTCTTCTTTAACCTGTTTAAGAGCTTCTAAAAATTCATCTTCAGTTCTAACTATAGCTAGTATATTATCATCTACCTCTACATTATATGCTGTAATTGAGCTGTGTGCTTGTAAATATATACCAGATACTAAAGATATAGATATGGCTGCTACACCAGCTGTTTTATATGTAAGTTTCTTATTACATTTAAATTTATTATAGAGTGATTTAACTTCAACGCTTTTAACTTTATTATAAAGTAACTTAGTATCTATATTTTTACATTTATTGTAGAATGATTTTATCTCAGTTGTAATTTTTTTTGAAAATTTATTAACTTTCTCACTTATCTTAGTTTCCATCTGTAAATCTCCTCTCAGAGTATCTAATTCATTGTAGACATCTCTTGATTTAATTTTCTTAGGATTTTCTTAGGATTCTCTTAAAATCTCCGTAACTCTTTTGTAACAATTACTTTTTTATTATAACATAAAATATATTTTTTCAATACCCAAACTTATATTTTTTACATAAAATATAAATTTTCTAATTATCTAAAGCTTTAAAATCAGTAAAAGGTCAATAATATTTTGAGTACTTGAAGTTTTTACCTTGCAAATTCAAGGCTATATGAATTAATACGATGGTACAAGATGATTTTTAGTTTGCCCTAGGTATAGAAGATTATTCCATATTTTTATTTAGCCACTTGGAAAACTCGTTTTTCAAATCCTTGTTTGTATTTTTTTGCATAATATCATAAAAATCTTTTGTTGTGGCATTTTTAAATTTATATGTATCAAAGTATTCTCTTAAAGCCTTTAAGAAAGCCTCATCTCCCATTTCTTGTCGAAGTTCTTTTATAAACATAGCCCCCTTACTGTAAACAATACTACTATATTCTATAGAACTATCAAATTCTTTTAGGCTTCTTAAAATACCTTTATCATCTTTATTATATCCATGCCTAACAAAATCTTTATATTGAGCTTTTACCATTTTTTCATATATTTCTTCTTCAATATGGGCACCGTATTTTTCTTCAAAGTACATTAATGTAGCATGTTCTGTCAAAGCCTCATCTAGCCATGGTTCTGCCACTTCGTTATTTCCTATAATTCCATACCACCACTGATGGGCTACTTCGTGGGCGATTACATATTCTAAAGCAAGGTCCTCCTTCATTTCGTAAAGAGATTGACTAATCATAACTAGATTTGGATACTCCATTCCTCCTATAAAAAAGTCACTAGCAACTATAGATAACTGCTTATATGGATATTTTCCAAAAACCCTATTAAATATTTCTAAAGCTTCCATTCCATATTTTAATGCCTGCTCGTTCTTCAATCCACCTATTGTATAAGAAATTACTTCTGTACCGTCTACATTACCTCTATCTATAGTAAACTTTTCGCTTAAAATCATAGTAAAATCTCTTACATTATTAGCATTAATTTTATAAGTTTTTTTCTTATCATTAGAGGATACTTTCAAAATATTACCGGTAGTAGCTAATTCATATTTGTCTGGAATAATCATTGTTACATTATATTCCGCTATATCACTATAAAACGGATCTCCTATAGAATAATAGGGATCTAAATTCCATCCATTCTTATCAAATACAGATAAAATTGGATACCAATTTGCTATGTTCACTGTATTTTCACCGTAACCCATTCGTCCTATAGAATTAGGAAGCTTTACCTCAAAATCCATGGTTAACTCGATAGAGGTTCCTGGTTTTACTGGTATTTTAGGTGTAACTCTTAAATTTGTACTTCCGTCACCTATAATCTTATAGTTTATTTCCTTACCACCTTCCATCACACTCATAAGCTCAATCCAACCTTTATCGAAACCATTAGGATAAGCTCTTACCATGTCACTAGCCTCGAAGGGGGCACTGTTGTTATTTTTGAAGGCGTTAGGATATAAGTGGAAGTACAGATCTTTCATTACTTGATTGCTGGTATTTTCATAATATATACGTTGCTCTCCCCTTACTATCATATCATTTTCATCAAATACCGCATTAATTGTATATTGTGGTGCTTGCTGTGGCTTTGTAAAGGTATTAAAAACCCTTTGAACTTTGCCCATATCCCATATATAGTGAATAGATACAGAAAAGACAAATACTACTAATATAATACTTAAGGTACGGACTCTTCTGCCGAGCCTCATTTTATACACCTCCTTAACAATTTAACGTACTATTAGATTTTATTACAAACTTTTTCTTTTATTCCACAAATTCTATTTAAACGCTAGAAACAGTATGCGTTGTTCTATGATATAATTATATAAAAGGTATAATAAAGGCTTTTATTAAAATTTTTAGTAAGCCTTTGTTGAAATACATTTTGCGGAAAGGATATACTTTCCTATACGTTATAATAAAATGGAGTGATGGCTATGAGTTTTATTAAAGGGAGTACTTCTATTGATTTAGGGGACACGCCTATTGAAAATATTTTTATAGATGTCTATATGCCAATGACAAATGGAACCTTTGTACAAGTGTATTTGCTTGGATATAAATATTCTCTTGACCGTGATCCTAATATGGAGGTAAATAATATGTCTATTGCAAGACATCTTAATATTCCTCTATCTGATGTGCTATCTGCCTGGGATTTTTGGGAAAGTAAACAAATTGTAAAGAAACATAAAGCGGATGGTGAAGATGAAAATAACTATACTGTTGAATTTATTAATTTAAAACAGCTTTATATTGATAATAATTATAAAGCTAACTACAATACGCAAGTAAACAATAATATTACAGAAAAAAAATCTGATACATATACTTGTTCCCCTACGGATCTAGTGGAAGCTAATAAGGTGCCAGAAATTAGAGATATGTTTGTAGAAATAAACAAAATTATTGCTAGAGAACTTGCTCCTAACGAAAAATTAAAGGTAATAGAATTACTTTATCAATACAATATAGATCCACCTCTAATAGTTGAAGCCTTTCGTTATTCTAAAAAGCAAAGAAAGGTAAGACATATTTTGAGCTATTCAGCTGGTGTTATTAGAACTTGGTATGACAAAGGTGTTTTTACTGTGGAACAGTTACAGGAATATCTTATTAAGCAAGGTGAAAGATATGGCCTATATAGCAGAGTATTTAAATCTTTAGGTTTTGGCTCTAGGGAAGCATCTGAAGCTGAAATGAAGGTTATGGATAGCTGGATAGATGAATTCAAATTTGATCTTGATTTGATTTTAGCTGCATGTCAAAACTCTAGCAAAACCCCTAATCCTAATATTAACTATATTAACGGAATATTAAGAGACTGGCACAAAAAAGGAGTTAAACAAGTAGCAGATATAGAAAATCTAGATTATAAAGAAAAAAAGACTTTTTCATATAAACCAACTCAAAGTACACCTAAAATAAAAACTAAATTTCACCTTGCAAAAAGTCGTGGTGATAAATACACTGCCGATGAGCTAGAGCAACTTATATTAAACAATCAGAAGCAAAGATTAAATCGATAGGAGGTATTCTTTTATGATGCACTCATTCGTACATGAAATACTGAGAGATTATGAGGAAAAAAGAAATAGGGCTAAAGCATTTAAAGAAAAGAGATTACAAGAAGTCTATGAAAAAGTTCCAACAATAAAAAAGATTGATGAAGAACTTCAAAAAACAGGTATATCCATTTCTAAAGCATTAATAAGAGGTACAGAGGATCCTGAAAAAACCATAGAAGACTTTAAACAAAAGTTAGAGCAATTAAAACAAGAACGTGCAATCTTATTAACCGAGAATAATATTCCTCTACAATATTTAGATGAAAATTATTCTTGTGAAGAGTGTAAAGATACAGGTTTTGTTAATAGTGGACAAAAATGTAAATGTTTTAGACAACAGCTTATTATTAAGGCTTATAATATGTCAAACTTATCCAATGTTTTGAAAAAGGAGAACTTCCAACACTTTAACCTAGATTTATTTTCTGATAAGCCTTCTGAGGGTCAATCCTTAAGCCCAAAGGAAAACATGATGGATATACTTAATATCTGCGAAGGCTTTGTATTTAACTTTAATGAAAATAATGAAGAGAATTTATTATTTTATGGAGAAACAGGTCTTGGAAAAACCTTCTTAACTAATTGTATAGCAAAGGCATTACTGGATAGAGGAAATATTGTTATCTATCAAACTTCATTCAAGTTATTAGAAATATTAGAAGAGCTACGTTTTAAAAATAATGATGATAAAGAAAAATACAATCTTTTATTTGAAGCAGATTTATTAATAATAGATGATTTAGGTACAGAAATGACTAATACTTTTACAAATAGTGAGATTTTCAATATTATTAATAGTCGTCTTTTATCCAATAAGAAAACAATTGTTTCCACAAATTTATCTCCTAAAGAAATGATGGATCGTTACGATGATCGTATTTTTTCTCGCCTCTTCTCAAAATTTACTGTACTTCATTTCTTTGGTAAAGATTTAAGATGGGAAACAAAATAGCCTCTACTCATAGAGTAAAGGCTATTTTTTAATTTGGTGACCCCTAGGGGAATCGAACCCCTGTTACCGCCGTGAAAGGGCGGTGTCTTAACCGCTTGACCAAGGGGCCTAGACAGCAATTCCCAGTATCCTTAACCAAGAATCACCGTTATAAGATTATAAATGGTGACCCATCCGCGACTCGAACGCGGGACACCCTGATTAAAAGTCAGGTGCTCTACCGACTGAGCTAATGGGTCAAGTTCTTGCTCACAGTTATATATATTACCTAAAATTTTATGTTGTGTCAACATATTTCTACAAAAAATTTCTATGTTTCTATAAAACTAAAAAACCTAGGTAGTTAGCCTAGGTTTTTTATTAACTATTTTGACTCAAAAAATTTATTTAATTCAGCGATTAAATCCTGAACATTAATACCATGAACTCTACCTGCATCACCAATGCTCTCCATTGTAGCACCTGGGCAGCCAAGGCAGTGAAGACCAAAGCTCATAAAAATAGGTGCAACTTCGCGATCCATTTGTAAAACTTCCATAATTGTCATATCTTCTGTAACTTTAAACATTCGACTTCCTCCTTTTTTATAAATATTTCTGATTTCTATAATATTACCACTTTTATCTTGTTTAATCAATGTCGCATACTACATTATATTTATTTCTCATTATTAATTTAACTTAATAATTATAGTATGGTTTAATGTAAAGTTCTTTATTATATATGATCCACATTTTTATGATAATTTTTTAATACTATCCACAAAATCCAAAGCTTATGCACAAGTGTTCGGTGGATATTGTGGATAAGTCTGGGTTTTTCCTAAATAAAATATTAAATTCTAATAGTTATCCTCAGGTTCACTTATTATATAGCATTAACTATTTTGCTGAATCTTATAGTACATATCCTTTGTAATTACCATATTAATAAATTGACATTTTATTTTTGTAGATTCTTGCTTAAAAAAATGCCTATATGGAATAAAATAGTCATCTTTAAAAATAGGTAAACTTTGATCTTCAAATTCCTCCATAACAATACCCTTTGACTTAAAACCACATTTTTCATAGCACCTTTGGGCTCTTTTATTAAAAACAGATACTTTTAAATATAATATCTTCATTTTTAATCCTTCAAAGTAGTAAGTTAAAAAGGCCTTTAATCCATCTGTGCCATATCCTTGAGCAATTTCATCTGGGTCAAATACTATTCCAAGCTCACTAGTTTTTCTAAACCACTTAATATCCCTTAAGGAAATATATCCAACCAACTGGTCGGAATAGTTAAATACTACAAAGCACCTCTTTGCAAAAGATAATGCTTTCCTTTTATACCAATAATCACTTTCTTTTTTACTCATATAAGGAAAATTATAACAATAAAATAATGGATCTTTATGTCTTCCCCACTCTTGCATAATGTCTACATGCTTTCTTTCAAGCTTTTTAATATAGGTTTTCTGCCCCCTTGCAACTACCATGCTATCCCCCGCTATGCATCTCTATATTTTTCATAGTCTAAAAACTTTTGGAATTGTCCCAACCAAATTAGATCCACGGTTCCTGTTTCCCCATGACGGTGCTTTGCAATAATTACTTCACCGATATTCTTTTTATCACTATCAGGATGATAATATTCATCACGATATAAAAACATAACTAAGTCTGCGTCCTGCTCTATGGCCCCTGACTCTCTAAGGTCTGATAAAATAGGTCTATGGTCAGCTCTAAGCTCAGGCGCACGAGATAATTGAGATAAGGCGATTACAGGACAGTCTAATTCTTTAGCCATTATTTTTAAGTTTCTTGATATAGATGCTATTTCCTGCTGCCTACTTTCACTTCTTCCTTCACCCTCCATTAGCTGCAAGTAGTCGATTAAAACAAGGTCTAATCCTTTCTCCATTTTTAATCGTCTACATTTTGATCTCATCTCCATTACCGAAATACCTGGAGTATCATCAAAAAAGATTTTAGATTGTGATAAGGGAGCCATAGCTCCTGCAATTTTCGCCCATTCCTCTTCATTTAGATTTCCAACTTGAATCTTTCCTAAATCTACCATGGATTCGGCTGCTAACATTCTGAGCATCAGTTGTTCCTTAGACATCTCCAAGCTAAATACAGCTACAGAAGCACCTGCTTTAATAGCTGCATTTTGAGCTAGGTTTAACGAAAAAGCAGACTTACCCATAGCAGGTCTAGCTGCAACTAGAATTAAGTCCGTTTTATGAAATCCACTTAATTTTTTGTCTAAATCCATAAAACCTGTAGACAAGCCAGTAATACCTTTTTTATTTTCATAAAGTTCTTCTATTCTATCAAATGTATCTGATAAAACATCTCTAATGGGAGTAAACCCTTCATTAGATCTATCTTGCGAAATGTCGTATATGCTTTTTTGCGCCTGCTCAATTACTTCTAATACTTCTACATCACTACTATAGCCTAATTGAATTATTTCTTGGGAGGATTTAATTAGCTTACGGAGTAGAGACTTTCTCTCTACTATTTCTGCATAATATCGTACATTGGAAGTAATAGGGACACCAGAAGCTAAGCTAGTTAAATACGGAATTCCACCTATGGCATCTAAAATTTCCCTTTTTTTGAGCTCTTCAGTTAAGGTAACTAAATCTACTGGCTCATTCCTATTGAACAAGTCATACATAGCTTCAAATATTTCTTTATGGGCCTCTTTGTAAAAATCCGAGCCTCTTAAAAATTCTAAAACAACTATAATTGCTTCCCTATCTAATAACATAGACCCTAAGACTGACTGTTCGGCTTCTATACTATTAGGTGGTATCTTATTCATTAATTTTAAATCTTCCACAGATATACCTCCTACCT
Organism: Alkaliphilus flagellatus; assembly: GCF_018919215.1. Taxonomy (NCBI): domain Bacteria; kingdom Bacillati; phylum Bacillota; class Clostridia; order Peptostreptococcales; family Natronincolaceae; genus Alkaliphilus; species Alkaliphilus flagellatus. The sequence goes on along the minus strand of NZ_JAHLQK010000003.1, from coordinate 65,286 downwards.
ACTACCTGTTTGTTTAAGATTTTTATATAGGTTTAAATATTATTACACTAATTATAATATAATAAAGGGTTGGTGTCATTACCAACCCTTTATTATATAACAAAATATACTTTCTAATTGTAATCTCCTCTGAAGAAGCTAGAGGTTAGTAAAAGCATTGGATGCCATAGCATCCGACGTCTTTTATGCTTCTTTTATACTTACCTTTAACTTTCCAACAACACCAGTATGAAGCTTTACTTCCACGTATCTTACTCCTAGCTCTCTAATTGGCTCTGGTAAAACAATTTTTCTCTTATCTATCTTAATTTTATATTGTTTTTCTAACATTTCCGCTAAGTCCTTAGAGGTTACAGATCCGAATAATCTTCCGCCCTCTCCAGCCTTTGCTGTTATTTCTATAGATGACTTTTCTAATTTTTTTGCAAGATCTTTAGCATCATCTACCTCTTGTTGTTTCTTCATTTCTTGAGAAGTTTTTTGTTCGTTAAGAGTTTTCATATTACCACCAGTTGCTTCTACAGCCGCTTTTTTAGGAAATAAAAAATTTCTTGCATATCCATCACTGGCATTTACTACTTCACCCTTTTTGCCTAATCCCTTTACATCTTGTAATAAAATTACTTTCATTCATCTTCACCTTCCTCAAAGTATTCTTCTATTGCTTTTTCTAATCTTTCTCTCACTTCCTCCATGGTACTATCTTCTATCTGGGCTCCTGCTACTGTCATATGGCCGCCACCACCAAGTTTTTCTAAAATCACTTGGACGTTAATATCTCCCATGGATCGTCCACTTATAAAAATCATTGTATCATCTTTTCTTCCTAAAACAAAGGATGCCGTAATCCCTCTTGCACATAACAACTCATCTGCTGCCTGAGCCGCAATAAGCTGTGAAGCTTTAGAAACTTCATCTAAGCTTGAAATAGCTATAGTTTCATAAATTATTTCTGATTTTTTTATAACCTCTGCCCTAGCAATAATAGTGTTAAAATCATCCTCGAATAACTGTTTCACTGAAGTTGTATCTGCACCTGCCCGTCTTAGTAAAGATGCGGCTTCAAAGGTTCTTACCCCAGTTTTAAATGTGAAGTTCTTAGTGTCTATCGCAATACCTGCTAATAAGGCTTCTGCTTCGATTTGTGGTATATTAATTTTCTCATCCATGTAACTGAGTATTTCCGTTACTAGCTCACAAGTAGAAGAAGCATAAGTTTCGTGGTAGGTTAAAACAGTATTTTCAATAAACTCCGTTCCTCTTCTATGATGATCTATTACAACTATCTTATCTGTTAACTTTAATAAATCTGGGCACTCTGTAAAATTTGGTCTATGAGTATCTACTACTACTAATAATGATGTACGCTCAATTCTAAGCTTTGCCTCATCACAATGTATAATTGCCTTTTTGTATTCTTCTATATCATATATTCTATTAAATAATCCTTCAATTGATGGATTAGATCCATTTAGAACAACATAGGCATCTTTGCCTCTATTTTTGGCTGCACGATATATACCAAGTGCGGCGCCAACAGCATCTAAGTCTGATATTTTATGTCCCATAACAATAACATTTGTAGATTGTTCTATTAACTCACGTAGAGCATGGGAGATTACTCTTGCCTTTACCTTAGTTCTTTTCTCCACTGCCTTTGCCTTGCCTCCATAGAAGCTAATCTTATCTCTCTTCTTTACAGCTACTTGGTCTCCACCTCTACCAAGAGCTAAGTCTTTAGCTCCATTAGCAAAATCACAACTTTGCAGAGGGGTTTCGCCATAGGTTCCTACTCCAATACTTAGAGTAATCGGCATATTATTTCCTTGATTTATTTCCCTTATTTCATCTATTATATCAAATTTTTTGGACTCCAGTTTTTCTAAATACTTATGATGAAAAACAACTATAAACTTGTCCTTAGCATATTTACGTATAAATCCATTAATTTTTCCTGCCCATAAGTTTAATCTATGCTCTATTTCAGCTGACACTAGTGGACGTTTTGTCTCCTCTGTGCTCTGCATAACATCATCGTAATTATCAACCTGTATAAGACCTACAACCATTTGCTCCTCATTATATTTTTTGCTTAATTCCTCATACCTTGTAACTTCTATCCAATATAGCATAATAATATAATTAGAAGTATGTCCTCTCGGCAATTTAACAATATTATATACAACCTTAAAGTACCTATTATTAATTTCAATTATCTTTGATAATTCATTTTCATTTTGCAATATGTTTCTAAGATCAAAATTAGGAATAACATCCTGAATATCCTTCTCTAACAAATCCTTACTATTTACTACATCTAAAAATTTAGGGTTATACCAAGTAATGGTTCCATCAAATTCTACTATTGTTAAAGGAATAGGAAGATTTAAAACTGCATACTTTGTTGCAGAATCAATGTCAGAAGACAGCCCTTCAATATAACGAGTCCATTCCTCACGCCTGATGTTGCTAATTTTTAAATTATAGTAAATTAAGTATGCTAATAAAAATATACCAACTACACCAATTGCCCTATTATAATAGGATACTATTAATATGAATACAAAAAGTATAATAAGATAAATCCGTGTATCAGGAACTAGCATCTTGATGAATTTGCTATTTTTTATACCTTTCATAGTTTTGCCTCCTAAATTTCATTAAAGCTATTTTGTCCCTAGCCTTCTCACGTCAACTATAGAATCTACTAATCCTACAAATGAAATTGCAGTTAGTAAAGGACTTATCAGAAAAATTATTCCTATTAAAAGGATGCGAATTACTTTAGGAGTACTAGTTCTTTTTATTAAATAACTTATAACAGATATTCCTTGTAAAAAAAATAGGAAAATAAAAAGCAGTGTAACATTTGTAATCAGACTAACATGATAAATGCCTTCAATATATCTAGTTAAATAGCTTAATGTAAAAATAATAAAGGAACCGAGTACAATATTTGTCGGTAACCTAAACGTACTAAATTGCGGAAGATCAATATCATTAGATCTGAAACGTTTCAATATAGCAGCAGTTAAATAGTAGTTTCCAAGAGCTATAAACATGGATTGAATAATCAACACCCCAGGCACAATCATTAATAAGTAATTTAGTATTTCATCCGCACTAAGAACATCTACATCCATTGTCTTTAACATATCTACTTGCGTATTGATAATATTCTCCGCAACAATGGCTATTTCATCAATTATGCTAATACCTCCAATATATGAAATAAACTGAAATATAATGAAGATAGATAGAATTGATGCAATAGTGCCTACCCCTATTACTACATATGGCTCTTTACGTCTTTTTATATAATAACCCATTGCAATCGTCATTGGTCCAAATATTGATATTAGTAAAATAGTATACATTAATTCTGTCAAAATTCCAATTAATAAACTAAAGGTAATAAAAGATAATATAGAATATCTAGCGCCATGTCTATAAGCTAAAATCATAAATGGCACAGGGATTAATATTATTGATATAGATAAAATAGGTAAATATATAGCGCTAATAGCAAATATGGTTGTAATAGCGGCGATTAAAGCGGCCTCCATAAATGCCTTGTTATCATTATAGCTTTTCATTTAAATTCACTCCTAGTTGTTATTTCCCATGTTCTTTTAGATGTTGATGTAAGCTTGAAAGGTCTCCATACCATTTCTCAAGATGATGCTCCTCTAATATATGAAGTCTTGCCTTTTCTTGTACTTTTTTATCAATGGTATCATAGTCAATACCTAACCTTTTACCCAAAGAATAAGTAACTAAAATAATATTGGCTAGTCCTTCAAGAATCATTTGTTGTCCTTCTTTAGCTCCCTTAAATAAAGCTTCGAAAACTACAGAAACACTACTTAGAAGCTCACACTTAAGGAAATCTATCATTTTTATATTACGACCTATATCAACATTGTTCTTTTGAAAATCAAACATTATATCTCCCCCTAGAATGCCACTAATATGATCATTCTCTCTATATTCTATTATATACCACTATTCCCCTTCTAACAAAAACTTCTTACTATTTTTGATTTAATCGGTATCCTTTTATTATATACTATTTTTAAAATTGTAGCACGTGTTTGAAAGAATTCATATACTTCAAAACAAAAAAGCAGCAGGGCTGCTTTTTATAACACATATTTTAATAATAACAATAGTATTACTCCAGGCATTCCTAATACACCAGCAATAACAGCACTAAGAGGGTTAATTACTAATGAAATACCCCAAATACCTCCAATTATATTTATAACAAAAAGCATAATTCCACCTAATATACTATTCCATACTAATCTTATTATCCATTTCAAAGGGATTAATAAAATCCAGCCAACAACATATAGTAAAATTAGTCCCACAGCATAGGCTAATATAATATTTAATTCTAATCCCATATTAAGTTCCTCCAATATCTATTTATTAAACCAAGTTATATACTATTATACATAAATATAAGGAGTAGTACATGTACTACTCCTTATATTATATAATTCTTTATATAATAATATGATACTCTAATGAAAAAAGTCCTCTGATGTTATGGCATAGACTCCTGTGGCACTTAAATTCTTAAGCTTTTCTTTTAAACTTCAAGTACTTAAAATACTGCTATACTTCTGCTTTTTTTAAACCATCCATAATTAGAAAAGTATGTTGCCTTGCATTAATGAGAGTTCATTCTAATGCCATTAGCCTTTGCTTGTTTAAGCAAGTAAATATATCTTGCCTTAGTAGCTTCTAATTTATATATAGCGTGGTCTACTAAATCAGGATCAGCTACACTATGAAAGAAATTTTCTGCACTTTGCCACTCTTCATATGCCTGCATTACACATTTAGCAAGTTCTTTATCCTCATCTACTGCTTGATTATTTGTCTGATTAACTCTATTATATAAATTTCCTAAAGCACTTACTAAGCTGCCAAAGCTTTTTTCTTTTTTTCTAGTTATATCTTTTTCTTCCATTATAGATTCCTCCCCCTGGATTTTGATATTTTATCCGATTTTATCTATAATGTTATCCATTTTTTACTATACTATACACAGTGCTTCTTATAACAAAGGCTTCTGTCAGAGTGTTTTTAGTCAAATAATCCTTTATTAAAACCCATTTACAAAAAATGTACATTAAGAAATTTTATACTTTCCTATGGGTTATAAAATATCTGCTGCTAATTGAGCTAAAGAAGAACGCTCGACCTTTCTAAATGTCACATGAGCCGATAAATTCTCCTCTTTAAACTTATTAATAATATAAGTTAATCCATTGCATTCACTATCTAAATAAGGATGGTCTATTTGCTCTGTATCTCCCATTAAAACTATTTTACTGCCTTCTCCAACACGAGTAATAATCGTTTTTACTTCATGTCTAGTTAGGTTTTGTGCTTCATCAATTATAATAAACTGATTTGGCACACTCCTTCCTCTAATATACGTAAGAGCTTCAATTTCTATTCTATTCATTCCAACTAACGTATCTTCTAGCTTTGTAAATGATTTTGTTCCCAATAGTAGTTCAAGGTTATCATAAATAGGTTGAACCCATGGTCTAAGCTTTTCATTTTTATCTCCTGGCAAATACCCTATATCCCTACCTACTGGAATAACTGGCTTTGTAATCAATAATTTTTTATAGATTCTTTCGTCGTTGGTTTTATATAGTCCTGCAGCTAGTGATAATAAGGTTTTTCCAGTCCCCGCCTTTCCCGTTAAAGTTACTAGCTTAATATCATCATTTAATAATACTTCTAATGCCATCCGCTGCTCTGCATTTCTTCCCTTTATTCCCCAGTAGCTATTTTCTCCAAAAACTAAGGCTTTGATTTTTCCTGTTAGTTTATCAAACCTTCCGACAGCCGACTTATTAGGCGAATCTTCTCCTTTTAATATAAGAAATTGATTAGAGAGAAGTCCTATATCATCAAAATAATGATAGTCTAAATATCCTTTTTCATAAAACTGATCAATCAATGTTGAAGAAACTCTGTATTCCTTATAACCAACATAGGTCTCATATGTATATTCGATTTTATCATGTAGATAATCTTGGCTTTCTATACCTAAGCTATCTGCCTTAATTCTCATTATTGCATCTTTGCTAACAAGCACCACCATATTTTGTATACCTTTATTCTCGTTTTCCAGTTGTAAATTTAAAGTAACAGCTAAAATCCGATTATCATTGTTAACTTCATTAAACCATTCGGCAACATGACTAAAACTTTTATGATTTAACTCTACCTTCAATGTTCCACCGTTTTCTAACCTCACACCTTTGCTTAAGCTATTTTGCTCTCTTAAATGATCTAACTCTCTAGCAACTTCTCTAGCATTTCTTCCAATAATATCTAACAAATTCTTCTTTGTATCTATTTCTTCTATAACAACTGCTGGAATAATAATCAAATTATCTCCAAAAGCATATAAACTTCTCGGATCATGAAGCAACACACTGGTATCAAGCACAAAGGTTTTTTGCATAAGCCCCCCTACTAAAGTAGAGGTCTTCACCATCCTTTCCATAGGTAAGTCTTTCTACTTAGTATTATATGTTTATTAAATAAAAAGGAGATTCATGTGTTAAAATTTATAAATTCTACTATCCATATTTTTAGATTTTAAATGCCCTAGACATTTCCTCTAACCTCTTGGCCGTCTGAAGCACTTTACCCATCTCTTCTACCACACTTCCTACACCCTCAGATATGTTTAAATTCCTTAATGATATATCTGCTGTTCCGGCTGATCCTTCTTCTATGGCTGAAATTATTTCATCTATAGATGCATTTATTCTATCTATCCAATCTTTTAAGGAATTAGCATATCCGTTAAACTCTACTATTAAACTATTTACAAAGTCAGCATCATTACTATACTGTTCTCCTATTATTTGAAATTGCTCATAGTTTGTTTTTACTTTATCTTCTATAAATTGTAATATGTTTCTTGAATTTACTTGTAAATCTTCAACTCCATTAGTAACCAGCTTTATAACTTCTTTTACTTCTCCTATAGCACCTTTAGTATTTTCAGATAACTTTCTTATTTCATCTGCTACTACCGCAAACCCGTGCCCAGCTGTACCGGATCTTGCGGCTTCAATTGAGGCATTTAAAGCCAATAGATTTGTTTGATCCGATATTTCTTCAATTACCTTAGCGAATTCTTCTATTTTTTGTACTGCTCTAGACTCTTCTAAAGCTTTTTCTAAAGAAACTCTACTGCTTTCATATATATGGATAGCTTCATTTGTAGAGCTAATAGCATCTTCCTTAATAGTGATTGCTCTCTTATATATATGGTTAACAGATTCCTCTCCTTCAATTATTCTTTCTGACATATTTCCTACTATTTTTCTAATCTCTGTAGACACACCATATACTTCTTGTATAGAAGATGATGTTTCTTCCATACTTGAAGAAAGTTGCTGGGTAGCCGCAGAGGTTTCATCAGTTTCGTTTTTAAGATTAACTAGAGTTTTCTCTACGTCATCTATAACAGTATTTATATTTTGCGATTCCATTATTAGGTTCTTTGCAATAGTAGTTAAGTTTGTAATCATAGTTTTAAGGGAACTAATTAATATTCCTGTTTCATCTTTACTTTTTGTTTCTTCTACCTCTATATTAAGATGCCCCTTAGATATTTTTAATAATAAATCGTTAGTATATAAAAGCGGTTTTGTTATTTTATTGGTAATAACTACAAGTGTGGCTAAAATTATTGTCATTCCTATACTAGCAATGATAATAATTAAGGATCTTAATTTATAATACTCTACCAAAATGTTCTCAAAAAAAAGAACAGCTCCATAAGTCCAATGGATATCTAGATCATCAAACTCAATCGGCACTAAAACCCTTAAAACTTCTTTGTTATTCTTTACGGCTCTTCCCTGAGTTATAACTTCCCTACCATCTAATATATCCTCAGCTGTTTCTTGCCATATTTTTTCTTCTTCTTGTAATATACTCTTTGTAACATCCTGAGGTCTACCTGTATGAGCTAAATAATCACCTTTACTCGAAATTAGCATACCCACCCCACCTTCTAGAGTATACTGCAAAACTTGTTCTTGTAAAAAGTCTAGTTCAATATCCCCAGCAATAACCCCTATAAATTGATTTTTATTATAAATAGGTAGAGATATTCTAACTTTATTGTTGGATTTTTCGTCATCTAATTTAGCAAATACCTCTATTGCATTTGGTTTGCCTATATCCTTAGCTATACTATACCAATCTTGTTGGACACTTAGGTACTCTTTTTCTTTATCGACTATTACTATTTTCCCATCCTGATTAGCAACTACATAAGCAGTTTCGTAATTATTATCTTTTATAGCATCCGGCTCCAACAATAACGTTAAACTAGCCATATAAGGATTATCTTCTAAGATCGTTTTAAAAGTTTCATCTATATTAATTTCTTCTGTAGCAGTTAAAGTGTTACTTATGACTTTTAGAAGCGAGGTGGTCTGATCTACTCTTGCCTTTATAATAGATCCATTGTACAGAGCATTTTCCTTAGAAAATTTAATTGCCATCTTTAAACTGTTATTCTTAACGTTTATTAATACAGATGTAAATAAAAACACGTAAGAAATAATTACAGTTAAAGTTATAGAAGCTATTACTTTCTTAGAAATACTAAAATATTTAATTTTCTTCAAAGTCTTTCCTCCTTGTATGTTCAAATATTGTAACTATTATTAGGTCTAAACTATATTTAATATTTAATATAATTACAAAATAATAAGAGCTAGCAAAACTATTGTTAGCTCTTATTATTATAAACTCTATCTACTTTCCTAGTTTCTCGATAAGTAGATCTTTATATTTAAAGTCTGTTCCAACTATATGACCAGATACCCAGTTAATAATGAAGTCTATCATATCTAAAACTACTTGTTTTTGATTTAAATCTATATCCTTAGCTTCAGTTTCATTTAACTTATCAATAAAACGTTGGTGCTCTATTTTATGACTTTCAATATCCCTATAGTTAACCTTGTGCATACATAGTTCTTCATAATCAAAATGATATTTTGTATATTCCTTTAGATGGTTTATTAGCCCTACTATCTCATCGTAATGATCTGAGCTATCATCTAAAGATGCTAAATCGTATAATTCTGCTCCAATTTCAAATAACCGTTTATGTTGCTTATCAATTTCATCAATACCTGTATTAAACCTATCCTTCCATTTAAATATCATAGCTTTTCCCCCTTTATGTTTTAAAACTTTAATTGTTAAAATTTTGTTAATTGCAATTGCATAAACTTTGAATAAATCATTTTAATAAACTAACTTTCCCAATCATTATATACCAAATTATGCTTTATTTTAAACAATTTGAAAAGCTTATAACAAATATTTAATTAAAAGACTTCTAACTTAATGCTAATACGCTTTTTAATATATATTTTCCCTGGAAATAGTTTTTATGGCTTTCTTCATTTAATCTATCCTTTCTTTTCTATTACTTACTCTTTTTAATCTTAGCTAAATTATATTTTCTTAATTATAACCTTATTTTTAGCAAATCCACATAATTATTATATAGCTTACTAAATCTTATGATATAATTTTACTTGAAAAATATTACTCACAGGAGGAGACACTATATGAAATCTTTAAAAGGTACAAAAACTGCTGAAAATCTATTAAAAGCCTTTGCTGGAGAGTCCCAAGCGAGAAATCGTTATACATATTATGCATCTCAAGCAAAGAAAGAAGGCTATGTTCAAATCTCTAACTTATTTACAGAAACAGCAGATAATGAAAAAGAACACGCAAAACGTTTCTATAAGTTTTTAAAGGAAGATACTCAAATTAATGGTGAATGTTTAGAAATTACAGCTTCTTTCCCTGCTGCTTTAGGTGATACTAAGTTTAACTTAAAAGCTGCTGCTGAAGGAGAAAACGAAGAGTGGACAGAACTTTACCCTGAGTTTGCTAACATTGCTGATGAAGAAGGATTTCCAGAAGTAGCTGTTGCCTTTAGAAAAATTGCAGAAGTTGAAAAGCATCACGAAGCTCGTTATTTAAAGCTTCTAGAGAACATTGAAAAAGATCAAGTATTTAAAAAAGAAGAAAAGACATCTTGGAAATGTAACAACTGTGGTTATGTACACGAAGGAGAAAGTGCTCCAGAGTTATGCCCTGCCTGTATTCACCCACAAGGCCATTTTGAAGTTTTAGCTGAAAACTATTAATTTATATTTAAAAATCTTCTATTGCTTAGATAACACATATAAAAGTTTTTTAACTTTAGAGTAATTAACGAGACTATATTCAAAGTATAGTCTCACTTTTATTTAATTGATATAAATTGTCAATTTCTAAAAAGATTGAACCGTAATAATTTCATTGCATATCTTCCCTTAATAGCGACAATACTAGCGACACCCCAATTAGTTTAACAATCAAAGATATAATTTCCAAACAGTTCTATAATCGTGGGTGCTTCTATCAATATTTTAATCCTTCCTTCAAAATTATTATACATCTTTTCAGATGATTCATTATCAAATAATGACACTCTAATTTTTTTCTGTTTTTGTAATGATTATAACATAAATGTATTGTTAAACATATTAAACAGTAACGTAAATAATCCTTTGTATTACTTTATTTAATTTTTTCTAAATTACTGTAAATAAGCAATTTACATAGTAAGTATATTGACTGGACTAATCGTTTAACTTACTATAATGATATAAATTACTATAGAAGAATATTTCAATTGTGGTATTTATATATGCAAAAGTAAGTACTCAAGAACAAAATTTGACTCTTTAAGTAAATAAAAATAAATCAGAATAAGGGTTGAAGTACTCTTATAACTAGATATAAAAAAAGAAGGTGAATATATGTATACTAAAATTTTAATAGTTGAAGATGAAAAAGCAATTGCTAATTTAATCGAATTGTATCTAAAAAATGAAAATTTCATAGTGTTCAAGTGTTATACAGGAGCAGAAGCAATGAAAGTTATAGAAACCGAACAGTTGGATATGGCTATTTTAGACATCATGCTTCCAGATATAGATGGATTTTCCATTTGTCAAAAAATACGAGATTCTTATAACTTTCCAATCATTATGTTGACTGCAAAAGATGAAGAAATAGATAAAATCACAGGTTTAACATTAGGTGCAGATGATTATATTACAAAGCCATTTCGACCATTAGAGCTAGTGGCTCGAGTAAAGGCTCAATTAAGAAGGTTCACGAAATACAACCAATTAGACAAATCTCAAAAAGAAAACATAATTTCTATAGGAGGTCTAGTGGTAGACAAAAATACTCATGAGTGTTTTTTAAATGAAAAACCATTGTCCTTGACTCCTACAGAATTTTCAATTCTATGGGTTTTATGTGAGAATAAAGGTCAGGTCGTAAGCTCTGACAGGTTATTCCATGACGTTTGGGGGGATAAATACTTTAGCAGCAGTAACAACACCATTATGGTTCACATTAGACACTTAAGAGAAAAAATGAATGATTCAGCTGAAAATCCGAAATATATCAAAACCGTATGGGGAGTTGGTTATAAAATTGAAAACTAATAAAACTAGAAGAAATGATTATTTAGCATTCAAGCGAAAAATATTCTTTAAGGTATTAATACTTATTTTAGCAAGCGTTGGGTTTTTAATGTTATTAAGTTCAGTATTACGGGGTCATTTTGGTAATTGGATTGTAGATTTCTTACGAAATACATTTTATTTATCTGATTCAGATGCAGTGATTATTCATCAATATATATTCCGTAATAACAGGGATAAAATTATGTTAGTTTTAAGTGGCATTTTTTTCTTAATTATTTTTCAATTTGCTATTTCTTGGGTTACAAGGTACTTTGATGAAATTGATAAGGGTATGGACGATTTGATGAAGGGTTCAGATGATGAAATTGAACTATCCCCAGAAATGAGCTTCATGGAAACTAAACTAAATATGTTTAAACATATTCTGGAGAAGAGAGAAAGAGATGCAAAACAGGCAGAACAAAGAAAGAATGATTTAGTTGTTTATTTGGCACATGATATAAAAACTCCTCTTACTTCAGTTATCGGATACTTAGATTTAATGTCAGAAATACCAGATATGCCAATTGAACAAAGGGCAAAATATATGGAAATTACTTTAGAAAAAGCAAATCGCCTGGAAAAACTTATCAATGAATTTTTTGAAATTACAAGATATAATCTCCAGACCATTGTATTAGATAAAAAAGACTTTAATCTATCCTATATGTTATTTCAAATGGCAGATGAATTTTATCCAATGCTTTCTGAAAAAAAGCAAGAGGTTGTAGTAAATGCAGAAGACGATATTATGCTTTGTGGCGATTCAGATAAACTGGCACGAGTATTTAATAATGTATTTAAAAATGCAATTGCATATGGTGATAAAAATAGCAAAATCATAATAGATGTTTATAAACAATCACACAATGCCATTATAACCTTTAAAAATTATGGAAAAAGTATTCCGCCGCAAAAACTAGATAGTATATTTGAAAAATTTTATAGACTGGATGAATCCAGAGGAACAGACACCGGCAATGCTGGGCTAGGTCTCGCTATTGCCAAGGAAATTGTAATCTTACATGAAGGTGAAATTCATGCAGAAAGTAACGATGATTATACAATATTCCATATAAAGATACCGGGCGTAATCAATAGCTAAGAAACACTATTCCTGTATGATATAAAATTTCATAAAAGAATAGTGTTTTTTTATTTTTAATATAGTTTTAAATACTGTAAATATTAAGTAGTCTATAAGGGAATCTTAATAAATCTATAAGCCGTTGTTTACACAAAAAATATTCAATTTTATTAGAATTATGTTGTAAGATAATATTGTAATTTGCATTTAAGGAGGAATATTAAAATGAGAGCTGATAGACAAAAATATAAAAGAAAAAAGAGAAAAATAAAATGTGTTCTATCAATACTATGTGTATGTGCGGTATGTATCATAGCTTTATTTTTGCCAAATAGTCTAATAAGTAAAAATAACCAACAAATAGAATCACCTGTAAAAACCCAAGAAACAAGAATTTACAAGGAAATTAACCAGATTGCAACTGATGGCTTGTATAGTTCAAACGCCATTCTCATTTCTTTAGATGATTATGGGATATTATTAAATAAATCATCTGATGAAAGAATCTACCCAGCATCCCTTACAAAAATTATGACAGCAATACTAGCAATTGAAAATCTACCAGATTTAGACGAAATAATCCATCTGTCAGAAGATATGTTTCAGGAATTGTATTCTAAAAATGCTTCTATGGCAGGTTTTTTACCCAATGAAAAGGTAGCAGCAATCGATTTAATTTATGGAGTCTTATTACCATCTGGAGCAGAAAGCTCTATCGGGTTAGCTGATGCAATCGCAGGTTCAGAAGAAAATTATGTAAGTTTAATGAATAAAAAGGCTAAAAAATTAGGAATGAATAATACTCATTTTACTAATTCTACAGGACTACATGATACCAATCATTATAGCACTGTAAATGATATTGCAAAATTACTGGAATATGCATTGCGAAACGATACATTTCGAGAAGTATATACCTCAAAACGTTATACGACAAAAGCAACGAATCTTCACCCCGATGGAATCACTTTTCAAAGCACGATGTTCAAAAAAATGGATACACAAGATGTAAATAACGGTATTATCGAAGGTGGAAAAACTGGTTATACGGAAGAAGCCCAACTATGCCTTGCTAGTTTGGCAAAAATAGATGGCAAGGAATATATTTTGGTGACTGCTAATGCAGATGGAAATCCTCAGACGGAGCAGTTCAATATTTTGGATGCATTTACTGTCTATAATCAAATTTTCAAAAACAATGATTACTAAAAATATTAAGTGTTTCATAAGTAATTGTAGGTGTTAAAAAAAGTTTGATCAAAATTTAGCTCTTTGGCATTTTACCCACATTCATTTTTTTAAAAAAGTTTGATCATTTTATTTAATATATCTTTTTTTGTCCCGTAGATAAATCAGTTGTACTGAAGTATCCATTTCTTATCTCTACTTTGCCTTCTAGGTCTAATTAATCTTTTATAAGAAGAAAACGTGGCAAATATGTAATTTTCCATATCTGAGCCACGTTTTTATCCTATTGCAGTTTTTACACGAATCGTTTCCGTACCCCTACAAAGGTACAGGGAGCTTAATGCCATAACGTTGCTATAAAATTGTAAGTCAATGTAGTTGCTAGAGTATTATACAGTGGAAATTCACATGGAAATCATAGAGCTACAATCACAGGCTAAATAAGAAAAAAAGCTTCCTTATGAAGACTGTTTCATTCTTATGTATCCTGTGAGGATATCCATTTATTAATCATAAAACCCTAAAATCTTTCATACTTTCTCCAAGAATATAGTGTGAAAACCACATCAAATTCTGCTTCATAATAGCCACATTAATTCCTGGCTGGTCAGAACTATATGCCATTCCTTTAAATATAATTAATTCTGTATCAACTTCCATATCCCTTAATCCTTGATATAGCTCATATGCATTTGGAGCTGGAACTCTTGCATCCTTTTCGCCATGTTGGATTAAGGTGGGAGTACAGGCTGATTTAATATATGTCATTGGTGATGTTTTAGTATATATCTCTGGATCATTCCATGGATTATTTCCTAAATACATCCTAATAAAGTAAGGTATATCTGTATTTACATAATGGGTACTCCAATTAGTAATTCCACCTCCAACTGAAATAGCTTTAAATCTACTACTAAATGTAGAACAGAAAGCTGATATATATCCCCCGTTGCTCCATCCCATAACCCCTACTCTATCTTTATCTGCAATCCCTTTGTCAACTAGTTTATCCACTCCAGATATAACATCATCGTAGTTAGCAATTCCCAGTTTTCTATAGTTTGCTTTTAAGAATTCATTACCATAACCAGAACTTCCCCTGTAGTTTGGTTCTAAAACTATAAAGCCTTTTTCGATAAACTGTTCAATAGGATATTTCTCATTAAAACAGTCTGAAAATATTGGAAAGGATGCCCAATCCGGACCACCATGGATTACCACTAATAAGGGATATTTTTTATTTGCGTCAAACTCTACTGGGGTTGATAAAACTCCCTCTATTTCAAGACCATCACTACTTTGCCATGAGATTATTTCCCTGTTACTTTTAAGCTTTTCTTTGAAAAAGCTATTTTCATTCGTTATTTTTTTATCGTCTAAATAGATTTCAAAGGTTTCATTTGTTATAGCCTTATTATAGGATATATGATTTCCATCCCTTGTTATAGAAGCATCCATTATAAAGCTATCTACTTTTTCGCTTAACATTTCCACAGTGCCATTCTCAGATAGCAACCCAATAAGATAATTAGTTTTATTCTGCCATCTAATTAAAATTCCTTTATTTGTCCATCGTAATGGAATAACCGTACTATCAAAATCTGTCAAAGGGTGAATTAGCTCTCCACTATTAATATCGTATATCTCTAGTGTACTGTCTTGTATATGGGTCTTATAGTAATCCTTCTCCCTTATGCTTGCTGAATAACATATTTTAGTGCCTTCAGGAGAAAAGCAAACTCTCCCTCCCAACAACTTATCTATATTCATCTTTTGTAGCTCTCCAGCTTTAATATCTAGTATGTATAGATCTCCATTAATATAATCTCCCATATTTGGGCTTGGTGTAGCCATAAATACAACCTTTTTCCCATCATTTGAAATATCAAATTCATGGATATGAAAATCCTTACCATCAGTTAGTTGATAAACAACGCTATTTTCGTGTTCATCTTTATCCTTACCAGCACTATCAGAATTTTCTGGGTGTTCATATTTATTATTTTGTATCATTTTTTCTATTTCAATGTAATATAAACAATTATTCTGGTATTCCTTGTCTATATGATGGAAATCTCCATATAGTTTCTTACGTTTCTTTATCGACTCAGATTCTTTTGACTGTGCAACATAATAAAAGCCCTTGCCAGTAGGCTCCCATTTGAATTTACTGACCCCTTCTTCCTCATCAGTAATTTGAACCCCACTATAACCATCTATTGACTTAACAAAGATCTGATTTTTCTTATTATCCCCGTCACCAACTGGGCTAAGGTATGCGATATCTCTAGAATCTGGAGACCATAATGGGTATGTACTATCTATATCCCTAGTCGTTAATGGGTAACACTGCCCCTTATCTTTTTCATATATCCATACATGATTCCTATATTTATTGTCTTTCCAGTTAGTTGTCTTCTTAACAAATGCTACGTTTTTGCCATCATCACTTATGATTGTACTTGATAAAGTTGGTAATGAAATAATCTCTTCTATACTTAGATATGTTTTTTCATTCATTTTCATTAATAAACCCCCTCGTAACTATCTATCTCTAAATCTGATAAAAACTCATGCTGTCTATTAGTTTTAATTCCTTTTAGCCTTGTTGCTCTTCCCAAAGATGGGACATCCTGACTCTTTATCCATGGTTTATAATTTTATCCAACTCCTTGCCCCCTACCCTCATCTATATATTTTTTTATTTTATCCTCATTTATATTTCTTTTTCTTTTAGACAAAAAAATCACCTCTCTATGGTATATGTTACCATAAAGAGATGATTTCGATTTAACTTTTTTAAAACAGTTTAACTTTTTTTAAAAACTACAAAATGTTTATAATTCACTCCACACTACTCCACAGTAACGGATTTTGCCAAGTTCCTTGGTTTATCTACATCACAATTTTTTCCTAAGGCTACATAATAGGATATTAACTGTAGCGGAATAATCGATAGTATACCTATAATATCATCCATGGTATCAGGTATATAGATTACTTTATCTGCAGACTTTTCTATTGAAGTATTCCCTTCCTTTGAAACTGCTATTATATATCCTCCCCTTGCTTTTACTTCTCTTATATTGCTTATCATCTTATCATAAAGATTATCTTGAGTAGCTAGGGCTATAACAGGCGTTCCCTCTTCTATTAATGCTAAGGTACCATGTTTTAACTCTCCTGCTGCCATAGCTTCTGAATGTATATAGGATACCTCTTTTAATTTTAAAGAACCCTCCATAGCTACATTGTAGTCTATTCCTCTTCCTATAAAAAATATATCATCCTGATTCATCATATTGGATGCAATATCCTTTACTTTGAAAATATCATTTAATATATAATCAACCTTTTCAGGCAGTTTTATGACCTCTTTCAAAATAGTATTATATTCACTATCACTTATATTTTCATTTAATTTTCCTAGATATAAGGCTATAATAATAAAAGCAGCTACTTGGGTTGTATAAGCCTTTGTTGAAGCTACTGCTATTTCTGGCCCTGCCCATGTATAAAATACATCATCAGCTTCTCTAGCTATAGAACTTCCTACCACATTACATAGAGCTAATGTTCGTGCACCTTTTTCCTTTGCAAGTCTTAATGCAGCCAACGTGTCCGCTGTTTCACCAGATTGACTTACAACTATCATTAAAGTTTTTTCATCTATAAATGGATTATTATATCTAAACTCTGACGCTACATCTGTTAACACAGGTATTTTAGCATACTTTTCTATTAAACTTTTTCCTACTATTCCAGCATGGTAAGCTGTACCGCAGGCAACTATATATATTTTATTTATATTCTTTATATATTCCTTTGTAATATTAATATTATCTAATTTAATACTACCATCCTTTGTTATCCTTGGAGAAATTGTATCCCTTAATGCCTTTGGCTGTTCAAATATTTCTTTTATCATAAAGTGGTCATAGCCACCTTTTTCTGCCTGACTTATATCCCAAGTTACATTATAAATTTCCTTTTCTATTACATTACCTTTAAAATCCATAATGGATATATTATCTTTCTCTAATACCGCCATTTCTTCATTTTCTAATAAATATATTTTTCTTGTATAGTTTATAACTGCAGGTATATCTGATGCTATGAAGTTTTCACCTTCTCCTACACCGATGATTAGAGGACTATCTTTTCTTACAGCAATTAACTTTTCAGGTTCTTCCTTCGACATTACTACAATAGCAAATGCTCCTTCTAATCTTTCTATTGCCTTTTTTATTGCATCTAATAAATTTCCATTGTAGTAATAATCTATAAGGTGAGGAATAACCTCCGTATCAGTTTCTGATAAAAACTCATATCCCTTTCCTTGAAGCTCTTCCCTCAACTGATTAAAGTTCTCGATTATACCATTATGAACTACAGATATAGTTTTAGATGGATTTAGATGAGGATGGGAATTTCTATCTGATGGTTCTCCATGAGTGGCCCATCTTGTATGGCCTATCCCTAAGTTTCCTTTTATATTGACTTCCTTTATATTTTCTTTTAATATAGCTAGTCTACCTTTATATTTTTTCATTTCTATATTATTATTGTCGTTCAGTATAGCTATACCAGCTGAGTCATAACCTCTATATTCTAATTTTTCTAATCCGTCGATTAATACATTTACAGAGTCTCTATTTCCTATATATCCTACTATTCCACACATATTATCACCTTTTTCTATTTGATTTTAACCTTGTATTCTTTACAATCACTCATTAGCAAAGTTCAAACAAAGACTTTATCTTGCCTAGACCTTTGTTTATATTACCCATTAATCATTCTTTATATATCTTTCTATTTAGTTGAACAATAGTATCCATCAATTACTACAATTTAATTTTGTTGAAATATACAACCATTGGTATAAAAAATATTTTATCACAAACATTTATCCTTTAAAAGTAAAAAAGAGGATTTTTATGGAATCTTTAATTATACTTATATAACAAATATTTGTATTACTACCTTAAGAATACAGTAAGATATAAAAAAGCCACCCTATATCTATGTTAGATTCGAATTGAGTGGCTTATTTTATATAAAATTAATACTTATCAAAATTAGATGTATACTTTTATTTACTTTTTAATCATAATTTTAGATTTTAAATGTTTTTCCAAAAAGATATACTTTAAAATTATGTTATCTAACTTTCTACTTAAATCTAATATATCTTCTTTTACATTATTTTTTTCCACAGAAACTAAAGCATTTAATCTGTCTTTCATTTTCTCCATGTCTTTCTTCAATTCTAATAATTCATTATACTCTTTACTAATAACAATTCCTTTATTGTCATACTTGTTTCTATTCATTAAAATAGCCCCCCAAAAATCTTTTTATACTTATTCCCTATGCTCTATTTTTTATTTTCTGTATTTTGACCAGTATTCATTAAAAGAATATTTTCTATCATATCCTTGTATTTTGATCCTGATCTTTCCCCATATAAAATCATGCTAAGATATGCTTCTGATGTTCCAACCTTTTTTGCCAGTGTTTTTTGTGTCATATTTAAATAAAATAATCGTTTCTTAACTTGCTCTCCAAAGTTAGTTAACTTTCTTTTTCTCACACAAAATCATCCCCCTGTTACATAACAAAATCTATCATTCTCTTTTATAAGATATTTATGATACAATAATAAAGATTAAAAGTTAATCATAAATCAATGTTATCTCTTTTATCAGATAAAGTCAAATGTTTTTGATAGTTTTTTCTGATAAAAGATAATTTGTAGAAGGAGGTATTTTAATGGATACTATAGGAAAAAGAATTCGCTTTGCACGTAAAGCTAATAATTTAACTTTAATTGATATAAACAAAATTACTGGATTATCTACTGGTAATCTTAGTGAACTTGAAAATGATAAGTTTCTACCCTCCGCAAATGCTTTAATACAATTTAAAAAAATATTTAATATATCTATAGACTGGATATTAACTGGCGAAGAGCCTGATCCTAACTTAAGTCTTCAAAGTATTAAGGAAACAAAAGAAGAGTATTTCTCTAGTCAATATACGGAAGATGAAAAACAGCTAATTGAATCCTATAGAAAATTAGACGATAAAAGCAAACAAAATCTTTGGGGTTACTTAAATGTAGTTATTTCTTCTTATAATAAGTAATGTTTTTTTATGACATAATGATTAATTATTAATCATTATATTTCTCTTTTAAAAAGATTTTTTAAATTTTTGCTTCTTTCTAAGCATTAATTACCAATAAAAAACTCCTACAGACATTTATAGTATTGTCTTTAGGAGTCTTTGACTTTACACAATTTTTATGGACTCAATCAACATTTCATTTATCTTGATTTTAATCGATTATTCTTATGAGAAAATTTATATTTCAACTTTTATAAAAATTTTTAATATCTCTGTTAATATTAATTTATTGATATGTAATCTATATTCTCTATCTTCTATCTTTAAAATTCTTTTATCTGCTACTTCTATAAGTATATCCGGATCAATATTTTTGACTTCTTTCCCTAATAGTGTACTGTATTTTTCTTTTATAGCTTTTTCTATTTCTATTTCATCTATCTCATCCATTTCATCTCCATCGAAAATTAAAATTATTTCTATATCCTTAAGTATAATATTTTGAGTATTAATTGATTTTTCTAATTTTTCAAGTCGAGCATTTTTATCTTGAATGGTTGTTTCGAGGTATGCGATTTTTTTATAATGCATATCCATTCTATAACTAACTATAATAGATAAGATAGCTGTGCCTATTAATATACCAGTTACTAAACCTGCTATAAAACATAAAATAAATTTTTGACCCTTATTTTTTAATTGCCCCATATTTCGCCACACCTCTGGATCAACTTAATAAAACTATATCCTGTATTTGCTCCTAACAGAGCTACTAGTATATATATAATCTGCTTTATAATAGATTTGAGCTCGCCTTCAAATAGACCTTTCTCTATTACCGCAAAAGAAGAAAACGTTCCACCAATAGCAATTGCCATTGCCCATATTTTAATAGAACTAGATATATTAAGCATAAGCTTAAGTGGTGGATAATCCGTTATGATAGCTCCTATACCTGCAAAAACACTTGCTCCAATCACTACGCCAAAAGCAATTAAAAAGTTATGTACTATACTGGTATAAAAATTAGACAATTTAATCACCATACCTTACAAAATATCTTCTACTTTTAACTTCATAAAATAAACCCTTGTTATTTTTAATAATAGTCATTATAAAGATCTCTTTTTACAAGATATGATAAGAATACTGCCTTTATGTAAACTTAATCTATGAATTTTTAAGTTTATATTTAAAATAACTAATTTATAAAAAATAGTGCACTTATCTTCAATTCCTTTAAAATATAGTTAAATGAATAACATAATATAAAAGAAATTAAATTAAGTGCACATTAATAATATCTATTCTTAAATTAATAAACATCTACCAAGTTTTTATAAAAATAATTTTAGTAAATATTCAGCCTGTTTATGCGATTGCATCTATATCAATGTTCTTAATACTAATAGAATTATAACCTTTTTGTTTTGCTCTCGTAGACGATAAACTTGCGATATTAACCATGTTAATTATTAATTCTAAAATATTGTCTACTTTTTTATTATGTGTGCTACAACCTGTAATACCAATTGATGCAGAAACTTGTATATTATCAGGGAAAATGTATGAGTTTATAGCCTTTATGATATTCTGAGCAAGTCTTTTACTATCATCTATAGAATATGGGGTTACTACTGCAAATTCATCTCCTGCATATCTGCACAAATAAGAATCTTTGTTAATACTTTTTTTCAATATATCTGCTACTTTTTTCAATACGGAATCTCCAATTATATGTCCATATTTTTTATCTATATATCCAAAATTATCTAAGTCAATAAATATTATAGATATATTATCCTCACTTTTAAAAAGATTATATGCATTGTAAAAAATATAATCACTTTTATATAGTCCTGTTAATAGATCAACAGATTTTCCTAATTCTATACTTAAGATCATCCTAGTTAAGTATCCTATAATCTCATTTTCATCCTGCACAAATATAACTTCAATACCTTTATTTAACTCAAATATTTTTTTTGTTTCCCATACAGATGTAGAAAAATCAACACAAATATATTTATCAGACATAACATCAGCAGCTATTCTATTAGGGTGGGCAACTACAAGTTCTTTCTCTGTAATTACGCCCACAATTTTATCGTTATCATAAACAGAGAAACATTTTATACTTTGTTCATAAAAGATATTTTGGATTTTTTTTACGCCAGTTAAAACATCAACTTTCATTAATTTCTTTTCTGATATATTTAAAACTTTTTTTACCATAAATCAATAGATTTGCTAACATTAAGAGTTATTCGTATCTGAGCTCTTATAATCATAGTATCGTTAGCAATTTTTCCTCCTTCCTCCATTATCATTTTAATGAGTTTATCTTGAGGAAGCATATTTAATAAAGATTTTCTTACCACAATTGCTTCAAAATACCTATCTTCAATTCTTACTATTTCATATTGATCTGGAGATAATATATCTACCATTCTTCTTGCTGCCTCTGGTCCAATTGGAGCCCGTTTTCCAACTATTAATACATCTTGCATAGGAGGTACTTCGAACTCAGAAAAACGCATATTAATTTCTGCTTTTTTGTTTCCTTCAATTCTACTTTCCAAGGATCTATCACCTTCCCTATAACTTGTAAATTATTTCTATTGCTTTGTTTAAATTCTTTATTTTATATGTTAAGCCTCCCTGTCATTGAATTGTTGCAGAACTAAAAACAAAAATCTTTTTCCAACAAAAATAAAAATGGTGATATAAACTAAATTTTATTAATTTGATGCCTTAACTAGCTCTAGCATAAAACCTTATTTTTGTCCTGTTTTTTTAATATTATTCCTTATCAAATAATATATTAATTTATCAATAGGACTTTTATCTTATTTTATCAAAAATTATTAAATTTTTGTGGATTTTGTTTTTACATTTTTCGACATTCTATATTTCAAAGACTTTATATAAAATAGAACTCATCCAGTTTAGAATAATTTATATTTATATATTTAAACTATAAATTATTTTTTTAATGATTTTATACATGTATAATAAAACATTCTTTTAAGTTTACCCATATATATATCATTAAATCTTTATATTTTAAGATTATTTAAATTATATAATATAGTTCTAGTAAAAACTAATATAAGTCAGTTAACTCAAAGATGGATCATAGTATGAATAAGAGTAAATAAAATTTTAATATATGAAATTGATAATACGGAAAAAACATGATTTAATGAGGGTTGTATACTGCATTAAACCATGTTTTTTGATAGACTTTTCTTATTTTAAAAATCGAGATTTGTTTCCATATTTTTAGCCCTCCAATATGTAACAGCATTAATTTTACTAATATATCAATTTTCTATTCTAATGCTGTTTTTAAAGCTATTTCAACCATATTGTTAAAGGTTTCTTGCCTTTCTTGAGCTGTTGTAAGCTCTTTTGTTATAACACTGTCACTCACTGTTAAAATTGATAATGCTTTTACGTTATACTTGGATGCTACTGTATATAATTCAGCTGTTTCCATTTCAACAACTAATGTTCCATATTTTGCCCACATTTTCCATGCATCTGGATTGTCCCCATAAAATAAATCACTTGTAAGTACATTTCCTACTTTTACATTCATACCTAGGTCTTTTGAAATACCATGTGCTTTATTAAGAAGCTCAAAATTGGCTGTAGGTGCATAATCAAGTCCACTAAATCTAACTTTATTTGCACCAGAGTTAGTGGAAGCACTCATCGCCAATACAACATCTCTAACTTTTATATCTTCCTGCATTGAGCCACATGTACCAATTCTTATCAGATTTTTTACATCATAACTTTGTATTAATTCATTTACATATATAGATATTGAAGGTATTCCCATACCTGTTCCTTGAACAGATACTCTTTTCCCTTTATATGTTCCTGTATACCCGTACATTCCTCTTACTTCGTTATAACATACTGCATCTGCTAAAAAATTCTCAGCTATATATTTAGCTCTTAATGGATCTCCCGGTAATAAAATTGTTTCAGCTATATCTCCTTTTTTTGCTCCTATATGAATACTCATGCTAATTCCTCCTCTTAATATTTAGATTTCATATTTCTTATTGTTAATCAATATCTTTCAGATAATTTTTCATGCAATCGCCATTTTGGAGGTTCTCCATTATCTCCCCAATACTCTACTATTTCTTCTATTAAATTATTATTTACTTTGAAAAATGATGTTACATAAAAACTTGCAGTATTTTCAGAGTTAAATATTTTAGCAACTGAAATAACAGTCTCACCACACACATATAACTTCTCTAAATCAACATACCACCTATCTGGATATTTTTTATTAAATTCTATATATTTTCTTTTGCCTTTAAAAACTTCTTTTGTATTTGGTAACCATATACTTGCATCATCACTTATTAATTCATTAAGGCTATCAAAGTCTGCATTATGTATATACTCCCAGAATAATTTAACTACATTCTCACCCATATTAGTTCCTCCTTTAAGTGTAATTAAATTTTTCAGTAAATTAATGAACAATATTTTACTACTCAATATATAAGTATTACGAATTAACTTTGGATTTTACTAGCCAAATTATAGATATAAAATAACCTATTATAGGAGAAATTCCATACTCCATCAATGAACCAAAAAATTTCCAAATAACGTATAAATTAAAATAATTATAAAATAGATACCAATACATAACCAATGTATCATTTATAAATCTATACTTAACCTAATCATATCAACACATTCTATTCCATTTTCTATTATTTTATCTGTATAATGCTTTTTAAAAAAATCTCTATCTATACCAACTATACGAAATCCACATTTTTGATAAAGTGCTAATTGAGATATGCTGGAATTTCCTGTCCCGACTTCCAAAACCTTTACCTTATCTTTCTTTGCCATATCTATTGCATTAAATATTAATATCTTGCCTATCCCTTTGCCTTGATATTCCTCAATAACTGCAATATTTACAAGTTCCAAAGTTAATGGTCTTGTTCTTATCATTACATAGGCTCCAATAATAATATTATTAATATATGCAGCATAACAGCTTCCCCTATATATATAATCATTAATTGTTTCAATTGATGGATCTGCCAAAAGAAGTAAATCATATGGGATCTTTTCATCACTGCTTAACTTTTTTATAATAATGTCATTCATATGTTCCCCTCCATATCTCTCATTTAACTTTTAATCTTACGAAAAATATAAGCAACAAAAAATCTCCTATTATCTTGACTTTCAGTATACTTAATTAAGTCAAATAACTTATTTATATAGTATAATTTCAAATGTCTCATACACTATAACTATTCTTTATATAATTTTATTTCCCTCCTATATATTTTTTTATCTTTATTTACTGTGACTACTATCTTAATGTCTTTAAAGAATTATAGTATAAAATCTAGAATCATGATTTCTTATCAGAAATATAAAAACCCCCACAGAATCACTCATAAAAGTGAGTCTGAAGGGTTATAACCTTTTGTGTAGGCGTTTTTTATAAATTATTGATTTTGCTAGATTTGTATAGACTTTTTTATTTTACAATATAAAAAATTATATATCTATATTCATAATTAAATATATAAATCCATTAGTATTTCATCATCAAAACTACCATTTACATTAAAGTAATTTTTATGTAATCCAATTTTTTGAAAACCAAATTTCTCATACAGTATAATTGCATTCTTGTTGCTTGCCCTAACACCTAGACTTATATTTCTTATTGTACCATATTCCTTTGCAAATCTTATTAATTCTTGCATCATTGCACTGCCAATTCCATTTCCCCAATAATCTTTTCTAACTGAAATAGCAATTTCGCTATTATGGGCTATTCTTTTTCTATTTGAACTACTAATCTGTGCAATACTAACAATGTTATCCTCTACAATGCCTAGAACCATAAGTACATTTGGATTATTATTTAAATTTATAATATATTCCTTCTCCTGCTCGATAGTAAGATGAAACTCATCTTTACCGAATAATAGGTTGTCACTTTCTCCACCAACAATATTAAGGTATTCAATAATCTTTTCGGCATCCTCTATCATAGGTTTCCTTAAAATTAACTGATTACCATTTTTTAATTGTTTTTCATTTAAAATATAACTTGATAAATCCTTACTCATAAATATTTTCCTCTTTTCACACATTATTTTTATACCAATCCACTAATAAAGTCTCCTACTTGAACCTTATAATCAAGTAATCATCATAGTGCTGAAACCCTAATGCAGTATAGGCCTTGACAGCAGGTATATTATTCTTTTTGACAGAAAGAGTTGGTACCTTATTTTTTGCAATAATTCTACTACACATTTCAGATACAATTGCTTTACAGTACCCTTTACCTCTTTCGTCTTTAATTGTATATACACCGCCAATCTGGTTAATTTGTGGTGTATATGTCTGCACACATGCTTGTGCTACCATTTTACCGTCCTTTTCTGCAATAATAAATTCCTCCTCTTCTCCTCTTTGTATTAAGGTCTTTCTTATGTCTTCCCTCGTTGCAAACTGATTAAATCCATTTATACGACCATCTAAAATAAAATCAACTACATCTTCACTACTTATTCCATCTGCATTTATAAAATCTACTCCACCTAATATAAAAGGTTTAAAATTCCTGTTTGTAAAATAAGAACTTTCATCATATCCCTTAATTTCTTTATAACTTTTTATCTCTTCATATAAGGGTTTTATGACATTTTCCATGCCCAGTAAAAATTCAAATTTTCTATCCTTCATAATTTCTGCAAATAAAGGTACAGCAGCGGCATCTTCGTAATGAGGTATACAACTACCAAGATTATAGAAAGGTAAGATGCCTTTTAATACCTCTCCATTAAAGAATCCATAGTAATCTGCACATCTTCTTATGTCCTGTATATTATCAACACCAAATTCAATAATATTTGCATATAAAAATGATGTTTCAATCTCATTTCTTTGAAGATATTCCAGAATGATTTTTTTATCATCCTGTGTAAGTAATTTAATCATCAATACTCCCCCTAAAAATTTTATACTTTATTGTACAATAAAAAACCCCTCAGAATCACTCGTCAGAGTGACTCCGAAGGGTTATAGCCATTCGTGTAGGACTTTCATAATCCCTATGCTGCTCACACATAAATGCTTAAGCATACTCACTTTTTATGTATTATTACATATATTTTCCATATTGTCAACTTAGTTTTGACCATTTATTTGCAATGTTTTTTACATATTTAATAAAAATGTAAAAGAGTTCATTATATACTTTATCTAATTACTTACTATTTGTTTTCAAGTTGATCAATTGCTAGACAAATTAAACCAATAGATAATAAACTTATGGCATTTTTACCTTCAAGTGGTTTTATAATATTTAAAACAAGTGTTGCAACCCCCATTGCTAATCCAATTGCCTTAAAAATAATTCTTCTAAAATTTTTATTCATTATTTCCCCCTCCTAAAAATAAGATTTTATTTTACTAATATAAGTCTTTCATGCTTTTTTGACATTTTAACTCTCCTAGATAATTTTTGTTACATAATATTTTACTACTACTCAGTATATAAAGAACCTGCACTGTTTCAACTATAGAATATACTCATCTCATAATAGATTACAGTATTTCATTAAATAATATGACTCATCACTACTCATATCTTCTTTTTCGATTTTCCAATTGTGTGATACATAATAATTAAAAGCATTAATATTTGATTTTACGCATTTTAAGGTTAAAGGTAGTCCTACCCTTTCAATAGCTTCATTAATAAGAACTGTTCCAACACCTTGACCTTGAAAATCTTCTAACACGAATAAATTATGAATAAACTTTTCTGGTACCCAAATCGATACAAACCCAACAATTTCATTGTTTATTTGGGCAATCAATATTAGTTCATCTTTTGTACTTTCATCAAAATCTGACAGTTTCAACTTTTCTGGTTCCATCCAATGAAAAGTATTTTTACGAACAGTAAAGAAAATCTCTCTCAATTTTTCATAATTTGATTGCGTTGCTTCTAAAACTAAAATATCGCTTTTCATTTAATACCTCCTAAAGTTAATATAAATATTCCTTATTTCATACTTTTTAACTTATAGAAATTATTTTGAACCTATTGAACCAGATTTTTTATTCCACTTTCTATTTGTATCCTCTTTGTTATACATACTATTTTACTAATTAATATACAATGTTATGAATTAAAGAAGGTCATGAATAGCATCAAGTGGTACTATACATTTATCTTCTAAATCGTTGATGATATTTCTAATCAATTTACAATTTCGTAGTTCTTTATCGTTTAATTCAGAGATTTCATTAATTGAAAACCATTTTGCATTAATTATTTCTTCATTATCGTATTTTAAATCTCCTTCAACTACTTCCCCAACAAAATTAAACATAACTACCTGAGCATTAGTTTCACTGAAAAAATTATATATTCCTGTTAAGCCTGAGATAGTAACTTTATAACCTGTTTCTTCTTGGACTTCTCTAATAGCAGCATTAACTATTCTTTCATTATTTTCTAATCTACCAGATGGAAAATTCCATAACCCATATATATAATTCTTACCTTCTTGAACCATTAGGACTTTACCATTATTTAAAATCACACAACTTACTACTAAAATCAAACACTACACCTCTCTCATTGTATGAAATATTATTTTACAAATATGTAATATAAATTTCTCCATACAGTTGAAAAACCCCTTTTCCCATAATAAAACTTTATTTCCTTTATGATACAACTTTTCTTGCCAATATGTTTCTACCTTGATCATTTTTTAAAACAGAAAGTAATGTGTAAAATAAAAAACATGGTTAAGGAGGATTTTATCCTTCCTTGAACCATGTTTTTTGATACAACTTCTTGCAAAATGATACAACTTTATTTACTTTATACAACTTTCTGCCTAAATCAAATTTCCCTTCTACCTTCCAATGCCTTGGTTAGAGTAACTTCATCTGCGTATTCAAGATCTCCACCTACAGGTATACCGTGGGCAATTCTTGATACTTTAATTCCCATTGGTTTTAGAAGCTTTGACAGATACATTGCTGTAGCTTCTCCTTCAATGTTGGGGTTTGTAGCAATGATTATTTCATCTACAGGTTGATTCGTCAGACGTGATAATAATTCTTTAATTTTAATATCCTCTGGACCAACTCCCTCTAATGGAGATATAGCCCCATGTAGCACATGATAATATCCCTTAAACTCCTTAGTTCTCTCCATAGCTACTACATCTCTAGGATCTTCAACAACACAAATTGTTAATGGATCCCTTCTTTTATCACTACAAATATTACATGTATCTTGATCTGTCAGGTTTGTACATACCTTACAATACTTTACACTTTCCTTCGCCGTTACAATTGCATCAGCTAGGCTATGTGCATCTTGATTAGGCATACTAATAACATGAAAAGCTAATCTTTGGGCAGTTTTCCTTCCTATTCCAGGAAGTTTTGTAAATTGCTCAATTAACTGAGCAATTGATGATGAATAGTAGTTCATAATTTGCTATCCTCATTTCATTAGGTAAATAAAAACTAGAATAATCCAGGCATATTCATTTTCCCTGTAATTTTACCCATTTCAGAAGCCACCATATCCTCTGCAGCACGAATAGCTTCGTTAACAGCTGCCATGATTAAATCCTCTAACATTTCAACATCATCTGGATCTACTACCTCTGGCTTAATCTTTATACCTACTATTTCTTTTTTACCTGTAACTTTAATAGAAATAGCACCTCCACCAGCACTTGTTTCAAGAACCTTTTGTTCTAGTTCTGCCTGTGTTTCCTCCATTTGTTTTTGCATTTTTTGCACTTGTTTCATCATATTATTCATGTTAACTCCACCCATTCCTGGGAAACCTTTTTTAGCCATAAAAAATTCCTCCTTTTATTTCCTTAATTCATTATTTCTATTAAAAAGTCGTCTGATATTATCCATCGACCCTTACTACACTTTAAACTACAATTTTGTTCCTACAATGGTTCTTGTCACACTTAAATTTATATTAAATTTTCAGGTGCTCAAATTGTTATCATTTTCTTATTATATCATAATTATTTCAAATATATTATTCATCTACTATCTCTAATATTTCATGGATTTCCTTAGGTAGTGCTTCTTTAAGTATCTCTAATGGATCTTTTTCTTCCTTTGGCTCAATTTCAGTAATAAGCTGATCCTCCATTACAAATGAAAGTCTTATACTCTGGCCTGTAAGTCTTTTAATTATACCAGATATATATTCTTTTGTTTTTTCTTTATCTAAAGCTTCTCTATGGAATCCAAATCCATCTTTAAAAGAAATTAATAAAGTATCCTTATCTAATTTTACTAGGCTACCTTCCATTAGAAGAGCTTGTATTTGAGCTTTTTTCTCCTTACGCAATTCTTCTAAAATATTTTGCCAATTACTTTGTATAGCGCCAAAGTCTAAAAGACTATTATTATTAATAATTTCTTCCTCTCTAATCATATTTTCTTCTTTTGGCTCTTCCTCATCCATACTCTTCTTTTCATCATACTTGTTTTTTTGAGAATAGGATGACGAAATACTAGCTTTATTTGGTACTGAAGAAGATATATTTACATTACTTCTATTTACCGTTATTTCTCCAGAGACAATATTTTTCTCCAACTGTTTTACTCTTTCTATAATCCCCTCTAAAGAGTCATCTAGTTCTTTATTACACAAACCTATAACTGCTATTTCTATTAATGTTCTAGGTTGAGCAGAGTATTTTAATTTTCCTTCAATATCCGATAGACTATAAATAAAAGAAGTTATCTGATTTATAGTAAATAACCTGCCCTGTTCTTGAAGGCGTTTTTGTCTTTCTTCTGATAAGCTTAAAATCTCATCAATTTCTACATTCATTTTAACAAGTAGAAGGTTTCTAAAGTGGCTAATTAAATCCTTCATTAGCTGACTAACTTCCTTACCTTCCATAACCATTTCGTTAATAAGTGTAAGCACATTGGATGTATCTTTCTCGGCTACTTTATCAACTAGGTTAAATATAAACTCATAATTAACCATCCCTAATATACTTACTACATTCTCGTAGGTTAGAGTATCCTCACTAAAGGATATACATCGCTCTAAAATACTTAAAGCATCTCGTAATGCCCCTTCCGAATTAATTGCTATTAATCTAAGGGCTTCTTCATCCCAAGTAACTCCTATTTCATCACATATAAAAGATAGGTGCCCCATTATGTCTCTTATTTTAACTGGTTTAAAGTCAAACCTTTGACATCTAGATAGTATTGTAGCTGGTATTTTGTGAGGCTCCGTAGTAGCTAATATAAATATAACATAGCTAGGTGGTTCTTCTAATGTTTTTAACAGAGCATTAAAAGCCCCTGTACTAAGCATATGAACCTCATCTATAATATAAATTTTATATTTTCCTTTAGATGGAGGATATTTAACATTTTCCCTAACTTCCCTTACATTGTCTACTCCATTATTAGAAGCGGCATCTATTTCAATAACATCCATAATATTTTCTGTTAAAATACCTTCACATACTTCACAGCTATTGCAAGGATTAGCATCTTTGGGATTAAGACAGTTTACTACTCTAGCAAATATTTTTGCTGTAGATGTTTTTCCGGTTCCCCTTGTACCTGTAAAAAGATAGGCGTGGGCAATATTAGAAGAGTTGATTTGATTTTTTAAAATAGTAATTACTTGTTCTTGTCCAATTACATCTTCAAAAACCTTAGGTCTCCATCTTCTATAAAGTGCTTTGTAGGACATATTTTCACCTTCGTTTCTCTTTCTTTCAATAATATTACCTTATATATAACTACTTACAATGTCAAGAAATTATACTTTCTATATATTAATAAAAGTAATCTGATGCTACCATATAGACCTTTGTATTACTTAAATTTTCTTAAAGGATAAAAATGTGATTTTTTCCTTGGTTATAACTACGATATTATTTTCAGATAATGCAAAGCTTTTTAAAATATCACTTGAATATGGATATTCAAACTTCACATTTCCATTTTTACCATATTTAAATATTGTTCTTAATGAGTATGCTATAATTTCATTCTTATAATTATCTAACCCTAGTATTTCTTCCTTTGGAGCCATTTCGCCAGTCAGTTTTCCATCATATGCTAAGGTTTTAATTTTATTTCCAGTACGTGAATAAATAATGCTATTTTTACTACTACCTTCACTGTACATTGTTAGATAGTTTCTACCGGTTGTATCTATAAGTGCTATTGGCTCATTAAAATTAGTTTCCCATTTTACTTTATTATTTTTATCTATACTAAATATATTTTTTTCATCAACTGCAATTAAATCTCCTTTTTCATTATAGAAAATATTTAATATTACATTGTTTTTTAAACCTTCTACACCAATCAAATTTCCTTTTAAATCATAAACTAATAGATTGTTTTCTAAAGTATCTCCATTTGTTCCTATAGTGCTTACAGCTATTCTATCCTGTGTCCTTGAAATAGCTATATTAGTTACTTCTCCCTCTCCTAATGTTATTTCTCCAACCTTATTTCCTTCCTCGTTCATTATAGTAATATATTGAACTGGACTATCAGTATGATGGTATAATACTACATAGTTATCATCACAAATATTAAAATTTTTATAAGGTTTATCTAATGTACTTTTATATATTTGTTCTCCTTTTTTATTTATGCGTAGTATTTGATTTGTGTTTTTATCTATTACATAAACATTATTAGAGTTTGTTTTTATTATTGGACGAGTTATCCCTAAATTTATGTTCCAGATTTGTTCTCCATCCATATTATAATAAATTAAAATACCTTCTAAATACTGTATTAATCCATTATCTAATTTTTCATAGATGATTTGACTACTATGTGTTGTTTCTATTTCTTTAATTATAGATACATCGCCTTCTCTTGATCCTGTTTTTGCTTTCAAGTAGCTTATCGCTTTAGGATTTATGAAGAATAAAATAATAATTATAGTAATTAAAATTAATAGTCCTTTTTTTCTTTTTTGCATATTTGAATCCCCTTATAATTTTTATCCAATAGCTAACAGTCCTAAAACTCCTTCTTCTACAAAATGGAGTCTTAGAACTGCATAACTTACACCTCAAGGGTGGTTTTGCATAGGAATACAGCGCAACACTCGTTCAGATTGAGATAAAAGTCTATCTGAACTAAATCTTTGTTTATCTTATAGTTATTAGTTTTTATGCTATATATGTTTCACATGAAACATGCATACATTTAGTTATTTATATTATATTCCATAAATTTTATAAAAATCCTCTATAGCTTTTTCTTCTTTTAAGAATTATAGCACAAATAAATAACATTCCTATATATCCGAACAGTGGATAAAAGAAAGTAACTAGTTTTTTAAAACCTACCATTGCTAAAGGTACAGATATTACGCAGACAATAATACTAATAAATTTTTCATTAATTCGTGTTAAATTAGCAATTCCCAATATACATCCATAACCATTAGCAATTGCTGTAGTAAACATAGCAAGAAGCAAAACAAAACTATATAATGTTTTCCACAAATCTCCTAATGTGCTTGCAACTGTAACCATTGGCACTTCTAATCCTATTACACTAGTATATAACACCATTAGGCTTAATAAAATTATCATGGCTAAAATACCTAGTACTAATCCTCCTAATAATCCTCCCAGCTTAGCAGCTTTTTTATCATAAATTAGCGGATATAAGGAACACATAACTACTATAGAGCCTATAGTGTTATAACAGAAATATACAATTGCAGACCATAGCCAATTTGATTTATGTATTAATTGTACTAATATATATTTCAATGAACTCACATCGCTAAATATGTTATTACTTTTAAATGGAGCAGTATAGAAGTTGCTAAACACCATTTGATTTTTATATATAACATTAAGCCCTATCCATAATATTATAAAAACAAGAAAAGGGACTATTACCTTATTAGCATTTGCGATTCCTCTCACTCCAAATATAAAAACAAAAAAGGTTATTATTGCCATTATAATAATTCCATATATATATTGGATTTGAAAATGTTCGTAAAATACAGCTCCACTTCCAGATAGCATAACGACATAACTGGTAAACAATAGAAAAGTAAGCAATATATTTATAATAGTAAAAAAAGCTTTTCCAAAATATCCTGTTGAAAACTGCTTAAAACTTTTAATTTTTTTTGTATAAATACTATTTAACACTAAAACTCCTAATAGTGAAAATAAAATTGTTACTATTATTACACCTAATATTCCTTGCCACCCATACTTCCCAAAAAATTGAAATATTTCTTGGCCAGAAGCAAATCCTGCTCCAATAACAGTGCCAATATATACACTTGCTAATGTATATATTGATTGTCTTCTTGTCATAACCCATCCCCCTCTCACAATTATATTTTTATGATGAAGTATGGGTAATAAGAACCGAGTCCTTATTTATCTTCGGTATATTGCTAGGATTCTCGAAATAAAAGTCGTCTGGTGCTATCGTATCAGCACCTTTTACCCTTAAGGCTTATTGTAAACTTTTAAGCGAGAAAGACACAACTATGATTTAGGTAGAGTTAAGACTCCTTCTGAATCCAGTTTTCTTTATCATATTTTTTGTATTAGAAAACCTATTTAGGAAAAGCTAATTGTAACTTAAATAGATTTAATTCAAGGAGGAACTTTTATGTCTTTATCTAATTTAAAAAAATATGATTCTTTAAGTATTAATACACCAATGGCCTCTGTTGATTTTAGTATTATGCTATCTAAATATATTAAT
The DNA here is from genome assembly GCF_018919215.1 of Alkaliphilus flagellatus. NCBI lineage: Bacteria > Bacillati > Bacillota > Clostridia > Peptostreptococcales > Natronincolaceae > Alkaliphilus > Alkaliphilus flagellatus. Next base: position 30,429 of record NZ_JAHLQK010000003.1, on the reverse strand, counting down.
TTGTATTATAGTACCCCATATGAGGAATTTGTTCTACTTTGTATTGGAACAGATCGTTCGACTGGAGATGCATTAGGACCTATTATTGGCCATAAACTAGTTGACTCGCTTTCAAAATATAATAAGGTTTATGTCTATGGTACTTTAGATGATCCAGTACATGCAAAAAATTTAAAAGAAAAAATAGATCATATATATAATTCTCTTAATAATCCTTTTATTGTAGCTATTGATGCTTGCTTAGGAAAGGCAGATAGAATAGGCTATATTACCGTAGGTGCAGGTCCTTTAAAACCTGGAGCTGGTGTAAATAAAAACCTTCCAGCTATAGGTGATATTCACATTACTGGTATTGTTAATTTAGCAGGATATATGGAATATCTAGTATTGCAAAATACAAGACTAAATCTTGTTATGAAAATGGCTGATACTTTAGTAAGCTCTATTAAATATTCTGTTTGGAAACTTAATCAACAAAGACTATTCTTAGAAAATTAAAGATATTGCAGTATAATTATTATGCAACTATTTAAAAATCAGCAAAGAAGGGGAATTATATCTCCCCTTCTTTATATATAATCCTTCGTTTATTTATTTGCTTTCGGTATTAATAGTTTTACCTCTAATAAGTCTCCATTTATTGCAAGTACTAACTCTCCATTCATTAATTGCATAAGATTTTTTGCAATATATAGTCCAAGGCCACTACCTTCAGTATGCCTAGATCTTTCTCCTCTTACAAATTGTTCCATTAGTTCATCTGGGCTAATATTAAGTTCATCCTTAGATACATTTTTTAGGCTAAATGAAACAAATTCATCTTCTTCCTTCACTATGCCATAAATTCTTGTATTTTCTAGAGTATATTTACTTGCATTACCTATAATATTCTCCAGTACTCTTCCTAAATGATTCCCATCTGCTAAAACAAAAACATCATTCTCTGGATTAAATATAAAAGAAATATTTTTTTCATTAAAGATAATATCAAATTCTCCATATACCTGTGATATTAGTTCATTTAGCTCTAATTTTTCTAGATGTATATTTACATTACCTGTTTCTGTTTTAGACGCCTCAACTAAATCTGTAATGAGTAATTTTAATCTTTGAGAGTTCCTGTCTAAAGCATTGATGTAGCTTAAGACAGTATTATCTTCAAAGTCATGAGATTTCAATAAATCTGTATAATTTATAATGGAAGTCAGGGGTGTTTTTAGATCATGAGAAATATTTGTAATAAGCTCAGTCTTTAGCCTTTCAGATTTTAGCTGTCCATCAATAGACATCTGAACATCTTCATCAATATTGTCTAACATTCTTATAGATTCTATTGTGAATAAAGAAGGACAGCCAACTGCTATATGATGCTTTTCATGACTACTAATATTTTTTATATTATGCATTATTATGCTTATCTGCTCTGTATAGTTTAGTAATGATATTGTTATTATAAGCACTATTATTAGCCTAATTGTATTTTTATATGTGAAGCTATAATAAAAAAAGTAGTTCAAAAAATATACTACAGATAATATAATTGGAAAAACTACTCCAGTATATACCTTAAAATCATTATTATAGTTTTTAAATATATTATATAATAGTAGTGTTTTAAGAAATATTCTCCTTTTTAACCTTATGATTACTATAATTAAAATAATTATTAGCATAAGAATTAAACTAAGCATAGCCATTACTTCTACTGAAATTAAGAACCTTATAATACGTCCTAGCTCTATTCTTTCTAGCATCCTCACCAAGAGGGATATTATTGGTAATCTTGCTATTCCCACTATAATCCCTCGTAATAAAGGCATCCCTACAGCAAAAATTAATACTATATATAGCAGTAGAATTTCAAAATATATATTTTCTAAGATATATTTTAGTTTGATTCTTCTTTTTATATTTTTATCCATTTATTCACCCACAATTTTATATCCCATACCATAGACTGACTTTATATAATCGGGCTCTTTAGGGTTGATTTCTAACTTTTCTCTAAGATGGCTAATGTGGACAGATATGATTTTCTTTACATTATAGGCAGGTTGATCCCACACATACTCATATATTTCATTAGAGGAAAAAACTCTTCCTTTATTTTTCATCAGTAATTTTAATATTCCGTATTCATTAGGAGTAAGATTAACTATATTATTATCTGCCTTTACTTGTTTTGTTCTATCATTAAGAGTTAATCTTCCTACGGAAAAAACATCTTCTTCCTTTATCATACTTCCTAAATCTGTAAATCTTCTAAGATTGGATTTTACCCTAGCCAAAAGCTCTATGGCATTAAATGGCTTTGTAATGTAATCATCTGCTCCAACATTGAGCCCTAGAACCTTATCTGTGTATTCACTTTTAGCACTTAGAATTATTATTGGTATATTATTTTTCATTCTTATTTTTGAAGTTACTGCTATTCCATCCAGCCTAGGCATCATGACATCTATAATAATTAGATGAATATCATTCTGATCAAGTGCCTCTAAAGCTTGTATACCATCATAAGCGCAAATCACATTATATCCTTCACTTTTAAGGTATATTTCTATAGCATTAACTATATCTTGCTCATCATCGCAAACTAGAATATTGTAGCTCATAATTATCACCCTTGCCCTTTTTATATTAATAATTAATAATTAGTTATTAATATTGTCTTACTGTAGGTTTTTAAATAAAGTTATAATAAACCCATCATGATTGTTTCCAGATACTTTATATTTAAAATCATCTTCCACATGAAGTACCTGTATATCAGCAGTTGATCTTATAAAAAATAATTGTATTATATTATTTTTATACTTATATTTGTAGCTATTATCAACTGATGTATACTTTCTTATAAAATCATGGTATTCTTCAAGTGCCAAACCCTTTTCTTCTATTATAGCACTATGTGGGTATCCAACATAGCGAAAATGCCATGGTTCTTTTGAAATCCCAGTTACAGCTTCTTTTCCCTCTTTATACCTTTCTATAAATCCACTCTTTTTTGCTTCTTCTCTAAATCTCTTGAATATACCATCGTATGGAAAATCTGGACATATAAAGTCTATATCTTTCTTATTTTCTCCAAGGTCAATTGCCATACCACTTTGGTGTTCACTCTCATCTGGCTTAGCTACAAATTTTTGTGTAAATTCAAGACCATTCTCTATAACTGAATTTCTATATAAATTTGATTGCTCTTGTTTTGACCGAAAGCCACTAACAGGAACGATAGTATCTTCCGAATTAATTTTATTTAAAATATTTCTAAGTGCCTTGGCAGTATTTTTGTTTACTAAATGTTTGTTATATTTATTATCAACAGCAACAAGATTGTCCATAATTTCCTGTTCATTAATCCTAATCGGGTATTTTTTATTTATTAATATCAAATTCCCTCTATACATATCTTCCTTTTGTAGTACTATTGTTTTCATGATTTTACTCCTGTATTCCTAATTCAATTAACTTGTCCAATATCTCTTTATACTCTATTCCTGAATGAAGTAACATGTTAGGGAATCGACTTCCTGTAGTAAAACCTGGCAGAGTATTCACTTCATTGAATACTATTCTATTTTTTTCATCTACAAACATATCTACTCTTGATAAGCCACTGCATCCTAAAGCTCTATATATACCTTTTGCTGTTTCCTTAATTTTTTCACTAAGTTTGTTATCAATTCTTGCAGGTAAGTGAATTTTTGAATGTTCTAATGTATATTTTTCTTTAAAATCGAAAAATCCACTAGGCACCTCAATTTCATCTACTGTTCCAACTATTAGATCATCCTTACCTAAAATAGCACATCCAACCTCAAACCCATTAATGTTCTCTTCTAACACAACCTTATCATCAAATTTTAATGCTTCATCTATTCCTTGAAATAATTCATATTTATTTTTTGACTTTGTTATACCTATAGAAGAACCTTCTTTAGCAGGCTTTACATAAATAGGATAACCAACATTTTCTGCAAAATCATTTATTTCTTTTTCATCTGTTTGATGATCAATAGCTAAACTATTTGGAACATCAAAACCTGCATAGCTAACTATTTTATGTGCATAATCCTTATCCATACAAATAGAACTTGCAGCTACATTACAACCAACATAACGGATTCCTGATATCTCAAGTAGTCCTTGAAGCGTTCCATCTTCTCCATTCTTACCATGAAGAATTGGAAATACTATATCTATTTTTGTGTGTATTAAAACATTATTCTTTATCTCAATTATTTCTCGATCACCCTTACTTGGCGAAATCATAACCTTTGTACAACTATTATCTAAAAACCATGTGTTATTTTTTATCTTGTCCAATTTACCATTATATCTAAGCCATTTTCCATCACGTGTAATACCTATTTTTATAACGCTGTATTTTTCTGTATCTAAATTCTCTATTACTGAACACGCAGATTTTAATGATACTTCATATTCAGATGATTCTCCGCCAAAAATTACTGCTACAACTTTCTTTTCCATTTATACTACCTCCCTATTTAATAACTCCAATTTCAGATTCTATATCGTATCTAATTTCATATTTATTTTCTAATACTAGTTCTCTAGAAACTATATTTTTCCTAAAGAAGTCTTGGCCTATCTTATATATTTCGTTATATCTATATATCTTTTTATCTTCCTTTGTATATTTTAGATTTTCACTTTCAACAGTATATAGAACGTCTTGAAATGTATCGCTTAAAATTGTTCCGTGTATAAATTCATCATCAAATTCTATTGCAAGTTGAAAAGTTTCTTGTGTTTCATTTTTTACCTTTAAATCTAACCAGCCCTCAGCAATTGTTGCATCAACTCCTTCAGGTATATCACCCTTTGGTTGAGGCATAGTTTCTGCTGAATGAGGATGTCGCTCTACTATAGTAAGTGGTGCATGGAGAAATATCCAAAATAGCAAATTACTTATTTGACAAAGACCTCCTCCTTCTACAGGAGTAATTTGATTATTAACCATAGCTAATGCTTTTTTGTATTTTCCATATTTTTTTGCATCCTTTGCCAATATCCAAAAAGAAAAGGTTTCATTCGGCCTTATAATTATTTTATTTATTGTTTTGGCAACTAACTTAAGATTATCAACTTTGTTTATTTGATACTTTATGTCATAGCCACTTTCAGTGTTAATCAATTTTGATTTAGTTGAAAAAACTTTATACTCTAATGCATCCTTGGAGATTTTTCGCGAGTACTTATTCGAATCCATCTTCATTTGGGTATAAAAGAATACCTTTCGTTGAAATTTTCTTATTGGTAAAAGGAATGGAAATCTTTCCGTTATTCTTTTCTTTTTCATAACAGCCTCCAAAACACTTATTTATTCTTGTAGTTTAAATTCTATACAACAAATTCAACTATCTAGGCTTTATAAAATCTAAGATTTGTCAAAGATTATGTAAAAAAAGAGTAGGTCATATGACCTACTCTTTTTTATTAATATTTTTTGAATCTTATATTTTACTTAGTAAATAATCTCTCATATCTTCTGGTTTCTATAATATGCTCTATTTCATCAATTGTTTTATTGTTTGCATTTATTAGTATTGCCCCATAAATATTCCCATCTACTGAATTGTTAACACTATCTAGTCCACTATAAATATCTGTATACACTATGGCGTCAATATGACCTTCGTCCCTATAATCAACTACTTCATAACCTTCTCTTTCTAACCCTAGTCTTATTTCATCTAAACCTTGCTGCACAGCTACTCTTTTCAAATAAAACACCTCCTAAAAATAGTATATCTAGGAAGTGTATTTTTCATTCCTTTATAAGTTATTTACTAAGGTACAATTACTTCTATCTTCTTATTCACAGCTTCAAACTTAATTGGTCTATTATCTATTATTTCCCCATCTGCATTAACATTCATATTTTCTGCTGAAAATATTTGTACATCTTTTCCTCTATACATTTTTACTTCTTTATACTTAACATGTTCTCCTTTAAATATAGTAGGAAAAAGAAACAATAATTTTAGTTTGGACATTTTTCTTACTACACAGATATCAAATTGTCCATCAAAGACTTCAGCATTGGGCGCTATTTTCATACCACCACCATAATATGCTCCATTACACACTGCAATTAACATAATTTCTTCATTATATTTTATACCATCTATTATTAAATCAACCTTTAAACTTTTAAATTTACCTAAGGCCTTTATAACACCAATAACATAAGAATAAGTGCTTGAAAAATATTTTTTTATTTTATTTGCCTCTTGAGCAATTAATGCATCTAAACCTATACTACAAAAATTAACAAAGTGTTTTCCGTTTAACCTGCCTATATCTACTGGAATAGATTTTTTCTTTGCTAAAATCTCCAGTGCTTCCCTTAAATTAAACGAAATATTAAGTGTTCTAGCAAAGTCATTTCCTGTACCAGCAGGGATAACCCCTAATTTTTGTAGCCCTCCAACCATTCCATTAACCACTTCATGGAGGGTTCCATCACCACCTACAGAAACAATAATAGAAAAATTTTTAGTTTTAGCTTCCTCTGCAAATAACTTCGCATCTCCTATTTTTTCTGTTATTTTAATCTCATAAGTACATTTATAAGTATCCATTACTTCTTTTATTATTGGGATGATTTTACTACCGTTACCTTTTCCGGCTACTGGATTAACTATAAATAAATAAGACAATGCTAGTCACCTACCCTACTTGGCGAGTACTTCTATTACTCTTCAAATCTACTCTATCTAAAGCATTAGCCTTTGCTCTCTCTAAAGCTTGTAGTTCTTCGACAGAAAGACTATAGTTAGATACCCCATTCTTTACAGGCTTAGCATAGGAAACCGTCTCTATTCTTCCATAAATACCAGTTAGAATAATTCCATCATTATTTTCATCTAGCAAGGCGATTGAATAACTTAAATCACTTCCTGTATCGTCAAATGCATTATATCTAATAATACCCATTCTTTGTACACAAAAGCTTAATCTATTATTAAATACATCTATCTGACTTTCCATCTGATTTAAACGTTGATAAACTTCATCAACCTTATCCATATGTTCAAACAAAATACCCTCTATCTGCTTTCCATCCGTTCCTCTTACGAGTTTTCTATATCTCTCTTTTAAATTCGATATCATTCCCATGTTTATAATTAAAAATATAATAGTCAATAAGTTAAGCGCTAAGCTTCCTATTAGTAATGGACCGCTGTACTGTTCAAAGAAGTCTAATACCCATTCCATTCGAATTCTCCTTTCATCATTTTAATAATTATATTATAAACTAAAACTATTCGACAATATATAAGTTTTTCCTTCTATTTTTAACATATATATCTTGTAGTTTTTACCATAACAAAAATTACACTGCTGCTTTCTCAACACTTCATATAACACTTAAATTAAAAATTTCAAGTTCCCTCAAATATTACCAACCCGCTACTTCTTTAGAAACTCTTAATACTTATACTTGCTCCTATAGCATAAAAAAAGCAGCTCAGCTGCTTTTCTTATGTCTATATTTGCTCACATATATTTTTAATAGCTTCTATAGCCTTGTCGATATCTTCCTTAGTATTAAAGTAACCTATACTAAATCTAACAGTTCCTTGCTCAAATGATCCTATTGTTCTATGGGCCATTGGTGCACAGTGTAATCCCGATCTAACAGCAATATTAAATACCTTATCTAATATAAAAGCTATTTCGGATGAATCCTCATCGCCAATATTAATGGATATAACAGCCCCTTGCTTTTCTGCATCCTTTGGTCCATAAATTTTTACCATTTCAATTTTCTTCAATTCTTCAATAAAATAATGGGTTAACTGTTTTTCGTGATTTCTTATTTTATCTAGACCTTCTTTTAATATAAATTCTATTCCTGCTCCTAATCCTACAATACCTGGAGCATTTGATGTTCCACTCTCATAGCGGTCCGGCAGCATATCTGGTTGAGTAAGCTCTTCTGACTTACTTCCAGTTCCACCTTCTTTAAAATGCATTACATCTATGCCTTCCCTTATATATAAAATCCCTGTTCCCTGCGGTCCCATGAGTCCCTTGTGTCCCGGAAGGGCTAGTAGATCAATATTCATTTGTTTAACATCTATATCATATATTCCTGCAGTCTGGGCACCATCTACTAAGAATAAAATGCCTGCTTCCTTTGTTATCTTTCCTACTTCCTTTATAGGCATTATTGTTCCTGTTACGTTAGATGCATTGGTTAATACCACCATTTTAGTATTATTCTTAATAGCATATTTTATATCTTCTGGAGATAAGCTTCCATCAGAATCACACTTTATAATAGTATTTTCTACACCTATGTCTTCTAATGCTTTAATGGGTCTTAATACAGAGTTATGCTCCATACTTGATGTAATTACATGATCTCCTTTTTTTAGAACTCCTTTCATAGCTAAATTTAAAGCTTCAGTTGCATTAGATGTGAAAATAATTTGCATGGGATTATCTATATTAAATAAACTTGCTATTAATTCTCTAGTACCAAAAATTCCTCTACCTGCCTCTAATGCTAACTGGTGTCCTGATCTTCCTGGATTAGCTCCGACATGCTTCATATGATGTAAAACCGCCTCATATACTTCTTCTGGCTTTGGGTAAGAGGTAGCAGCATTATCTAAATAAATCACAAATATCCCTCCTGTTCTTATTTACTTTAATAGACTTATTATTCTTTCTAGATCATCTTCATTATAATATTCTATTTCAATTTTGCCTTTTTTGGCACCCTTAATAATATTTACTTTTGTTCCAAATAGTGATTTTAAATTTTCTTCTATTTCAGCTAAAAATACATCTTTAGTTTTGTTTTTATTTATTTTGTTATCTTTTTTACTAGTATTATTTAATTCCTTCACTAATTCTTCTACTTGCCTTACACTTAAACCTTCACTAATTATCTTTTTTGCCAACTCATATTGATTGTCATTGGATTCTATACTAAGTATAGTTCTACCATGTCCACCGCTAATTTTTCCTTCTATAATAAAATCAATTACCCTTTTATCTAAACGAAGTAATCTCATTATATTAGCTAAATAAGATCTACTCTTTCCTAGGGCTTCTGACAATTGTTCTTGTGTAATTTTATACTGGCTTATCAAATATTGATAAGCTTTTGCTTCTTCAATAACGTTCAAGTCTTGCCTTTGTAGGTTTTCAATTAATGAAACTTCTAAAAGTTGTTTTTCATTATAATGTTTAACTATACAAGGTACTTCTTTTAATTCTATACTTTTTGCAGCCCTCCATCTTCTTTCTCCTGCAATAATCATATATCCCTTTGCATCTTCTGTTACAATTATGGGCTGTATTATTCCATGAGCTTTAATAGAGTTAGCTAACTCCTCTATACCGCCTTCATCAAAATTTTTTCTCGGTTGATTAGGATTAGGATATATCTTATCTATAGAAAGTATTTGAATTTTTTCATCATTAATCTTTTCTTCTACTATGTTTAAGCTGATCATATCAGGAATAAGTGCCTCTAATCCTTTACCTAATCCTCGCTTTTTAGTCTTTATCATCTATATCACATCCTCTTCCAAATATAAAAATTCTTCTGCTAGCTCTGCATATGCTTCTGCACCTTTTGATTTTTTATCATAATAAATAATAGGCTGTCCAAAACTTGGAGCCTCTGCTAATCTAACATTTCTTGGTATAATTGTAGTATATACCTTACCTTTAAAATAGTTTTTTACTTCATCTACTACTTGGATAGATAGATTTGTCCTTCCATCGAACATACTAAGAACAACCCCTTGAACTTCTAAATTAGGATTTAAATTTTTCTTTACTAGTTGTATAGTATTCATCAATTGACTAACTCCCTCCAATGCATAATATTCACATTGGATAGGAATTAAAACACTGTCTACAGCTGCTAAAGAATTTATTGTTAATAAGCCTAAAGAAGGAGGGCAATCTATAAAAATGTAATCATAATCATTTTTTATTTCATCAATAGCTTGTTTTAATTTAATTTCTCTATTTTTCATTCCAGTAAGCTCTATTTCTGCTCCAGCTAACTGTACACTAGAAGGTATTAAATGTAGATTTTCATATTCTGTAGCTACAATAGCCTCTTTAATATTAGCTTCTTCGATTATAATATCGTAAATGGTATATTCCAATATATTTTTATCTACTCCTAAGCCACTGGTAGTATTACCCTGTGGATCAATATCAATAACACAGACCTTTTTGCCGTTTTCAGCAATACATGCACTTAAATTTACATTTGTAGTTGTTTTACCAACTCCACCTTTTTGATTAAAAACTGCAATTACCTTTCCCATTGTTATTTCCCCCTTTAAGGCCTAGAAGTTATATATAATAAAAATTAAAAATCGCCTGATGCTATAGCATCGAATTCAGTCACACTTAAAATTTAAAAACTTCGTCTAAAAATTTAAAATGCTCAAAGTATTACTGACCTCCTACTTATTTAGAGGCACTTAATAGTTAGAAAAGTATAATTTCTTATGTTGCATTATTAAGATTTCTATAAAACTTTAAATTACCCTTTAATAATTTAATAATTATAAAATTGCTAATATTGGAAGCAACTAAGGAATATAATGTTAAAGTAACGGGCACCTGTTTTATTAATTTTTTTAAAAAAACCAGCATATTACTTAACTAGAGGAGGGTAATATTATGTTTAATATTATAATAACCACGTTTTGGATCGTATTTATAGCTGAATTAGGTGATAAAACTCAATTACAGACCATGCTTTTAGCTACTCAATCTAAGTCACTTTGGCCTGTTTTTTTAGGTTCTTCCTTAGCATTAGTTCTAAGTTCTTTTCTTGGTGTTTGTGCTTCTACTATTTTAACTAAATATATTTCTCCTCATTATTTACAAACAGGTGCTGGAGTAGTTTTTATTGTTATAGGAGTATTAACTCTTTTAGGCCGCATGTAGTCAATATATTTTCAAAAAAAGATTACTATATTTTAGTAATCTTTTCTTGACTAGCCCTTTGGGATTTTTACTGTTACTTCTATATATTCACCTTTATCTACTTGCTGAAATTCTGCATTTTCTTGTTTTTCTTTAATAACATCATAAGCTTGTTTTAATGTATTAAGATATATTCTATAATTCATAAAGCTTCTTATTTTCTGATTTGGCTTTACCTCTTTTTCCTTACCAATAGACTCTAACATAGTTTTTATTAGCTGCTCCGTTTTTTTAACATTCAAATCATCTTTAATAACTTTGTCTAAAGCATTTTCTCTAAGGTCATCATCAGGAAGTTTTAATAAAGCCCTAGCATGTCTTTCAGTTAAGCCTCTCTCTAATAGTCGTTTTTTTATATTTTGACCTAATCTAAGGATTCTTAACTTATTAGCAATAGTAGATTGATTTTTTCCTACCCTTTCAGCTAATTCCTGTTGTGTAAATCCGTGATCTTCAATTAAATTTGCATAACCCTCAGCCTCTTCTATAAAGTTTAAATCTTCTCTTTGCAAATTTTCAATAATAGCTAGAACTGCAGAATCCGTGTCGGTATAATTATTATTGATTATAGCTGGTATTGTCTTTAATTCAGCTAGTCGTGCAGCTCTTAATCTTCTTTCCCCTGCTATTAGCTCATACTTATCCTCGCCTATTTTCCTAACACTTATAGGCTGTAAAATACCGTAGGCTTTAATAGAAGCGCTTAGTTCCTCTAGCCCTACTTGAGAAAATGTTCTTCTTGGTTGGTAAGGGTTTGGGATAACCTTATCTACTAAAACTTCCTCTATTCTCTTATCCAAACTATTCATCGATTGTAATCCCTCTTTTCCATAGCGAAACTACTCAATTTAATATATTAATCTATTTCTATAAAACTCTGACGACTCCTGCCATTATATATATAATTTTATAAATTTCATTCTACAAAATACGCCTTGTTTTTTCTACTTTATTGGTTCTTTGCTCGGTTTTCCTGCTTTTCTAGGGTATTTTATCGGAGTTTGTTTTATTTTTTTTATAACTAATATATGGTGTGTAATATCGCTAAATGGTAAATCGATAACTATTTGATCAACAACTTCTCCGCCTAATATTTTTATAGCATTTTTTGCTTCTGGTAATTCTTCTATCAGTCCCGGTCCTTTTTGACAAATAAAATATCCTCCTACCTTAACAAATGGAAGGCAATATTCTACTAAAATATTTAATGCCGCTACAGCTCTAGATACAGCATAATCATATTTTTCTCTGTGGGCTTTGTTTTGTCCAAAGTCTTCTGCTCTACCATGCAAAAATTCCACATTAATTAAGTTAGTTTCTCTACATACCTCTTCTAAGAAACCAATTCTCTTTTTTAAGGAGTCTAATAACGTTAATTCTATATTAGGTAAAGCTATCTTTAAGGGTACTCCCGGAAACCCTGCACCTGTTCCAACATCAATCATTCGTCCTTCAGTTTTTAAATATTTAGTTTGTATGCAAGATAAAGAATCTAAAAAATGCTTTATCATAACTTCTTTTTCTTCCTCAATGGCAGTCAAATTCATTTTTTGATTCCATTCTAATAAAATATCTTTATATTTGATTAATTGATCTACTTGATAGCCTGTAATCTCTACATTCAGCTCTTTTGAACCATCCTTTAAAATATCCTTTAACTCCATTATTCTGTCCCATCTCCCTTTTTACGTCTTCTTTGCTCTAAATATACTAGCAGTACGGAAATATCTGCTGGCGATACTCCTGAAATTCTGGATGCCTGTCCTACTGATACAGGTCTAATATCATTTAATTTTTGTCTGGCTTCTATTCGTAATCCTTCAATTTTGTTATAATCAATATCATCTCTAAGTTTTTTGTTTTCTAACTTTTTAAATTGATCAATTTGTCTAAGTTGTTTATCTATATATCCTTCATATTTAATTATTATTTCACATTGAATTTGAGCATCTTTTAATAAATCTGCCGGTCTATCTTTATCTATTTCTTTAATATTTTCATAAGTAAGCTCAGGACGTTTCAATAAATCATATAATGAAACTCCCGCCTTTATAGGTGTACTTTCTGCCTTTTCTAATATAGGGTTAGCGACATTTGGAGATACATTAGTAGTTTTTAATCTATTCATTTCATCTTCAATATGTTGCTTCTTTAAAAGATATCTTTGGTATCTATCTTCTTTAACTAAACCAAGTTTATAACCTTTTTGTGTTAATCTAAGATCTGCATTATCCTGTCTTAGAACTAAACGATACTCTGCTCTGGAGGTCATCATTCTATAAGGTTCATTAGTTCCCTTAGTTACTAGATCATCTATTAATACACCTATGTATCCTTCCGAACGTTGAAGTATAAAGGGCTCTTCTCCCCTTATTTTTAGAACAGCATTAATTCCTGCCATAATACCTTGTGCTGCAGCCTCTTCATATCCTGAAGACCCATTAAATTGACCTGCACTAAATAAGTTATTAATGTTTTTTAATTCTAAAGATGGTTTTAGTTGAGTAGGGTCTATACAATCATATTCTATTGCATAAGCAGGTCTCATAACCTTTGCATTCTCAAGTCCAATAACACTTCTAAGCACTTTTAATTGAACTTCCTCAGGTAAGCTAGTAGATAAACCTTGAACATACATTTCTTTCGTCTCTAATCCTTCTGGTTCAATAAAAATTTGATGGGAAGGCTTGTCGTTAAAACGAACAACTTTATCTTCTATGGATGGGCAATATCTAGGGCCTGTGCTTTCTATATCTCCCCTATACATTGCTGATCTATTTAAGTTGTCCATAATTATTTTATGAGTCTCCTCTGTTGTTCTTGTTAACCAGCAAGCTTGCTGATCTTTATGTATTTCCTCATTCATAAAGGAAAATGGTATTACTTCCTCATCCCATTTTTGAATATCCATTTTGGAAAAATCAATAGTATCTCTATGTATTCTAGCTGGAGTACCTGTTTTAAACCTTCTCATATTACAACCTAATTCTTTTAATCTCTCAGATAAATACATAGCTGGAAATAAGCCATTAGGACCTGATTCATAGTTAACCTCTCCTATATATACTCTTCCCTTTAAGTACACACCAGTAGCTAATATAACTGCCTTTGCGTAATATACAGATCCTGTTTTTGTAACAACACCCTTAACAGTATTATCTTCCACTATTACATCTATTACTTCCCCTTGAATTATATCTAGGTTAGGTTCATTCTCTAATGTTTTTTTCATCTCTATATGGTATCTTGTTTTATCTGCTTGAATCCTTAATGAGTGTACCGCTGGTCCCTTACCAGTGTTTAACATTCTACTTTGAATAAATGTCTTATCTATATTTAATCCCATTTCGCCACCTAATGCATCTACTTCTCGTACCAAATGTCCCTTTCCAGTTCCACCTATAGATGGATTGCAAGGTAACATTGCTATAGCATCCAATGACATAGTTAACATTATTGTACTGTGGCCCATTCTAGCAGCAGCTAAAGCTGCCTCACAGCCTGCATGTCCAGCTCCTACTACTACAACATCATAATTTCCTGCGTTGTATTTTATCATTGTTTATCCTCCGTTTCTTTTTCACGTGAAACATTACTTTCCAATACAGAAGTTTTTGAAGATATGATCTAATAGATCTTCTCCTACTGAATCTCCTGTAATTTCGCCTAGTGCTTCCCAAGTATTCTTTATATCTACCTCAACAAAATCAAGTGGTAATTGTTGTTTAATAGCCTTAGTACTATCTTTAATACTTTCAAGAGCTCTTTCCAGTGCATTTTTATGTCTTATATTAGTGACTAATAAACTATCCTTTGCCCTTACTTGTCCTTGATATACCATTTCAACTAAAGCATCCTCTATTTCTTCTAATCCTTTTTCTTCTACTAAGGATACTTTAATAATTTTTTTACTTCCTATAATTGTCTCTACCTCTTCAAAGTTAAGCTTTTGAGGAAGATCAGTTTTATTAATAATGATTAGAGCTTTCTTCTGTCCAATAAGATTTATTATCTGTTTATCTTCTTCCATTAATTCTCTAGAAGCATCTAACATTACTATAATTAAATCTGCCAGATTAAATAGTTCTTTTGATTTTTCTACACCTATTTTTTCTACAACATCTTCCGTTTCCCTTATTCCAGCTGTATCAATCAGTCTAAGTGGAATTCCCTTAACATTAAGATGCTCCTCTATTACATCTCTTGTAGTACCAGGAACATCAGTTACTATAGCTCTTGACTCCCTAACTAAAGCATTAAGTAAAGATGATTTTCCCACATTAGGTTTCCCTACAATTACAGTGCTTAACCCTTCTCTCAATATTTTCCCAGTATCAGCAGTATCTAATAATTTTTGAATATCCTTTTCTACTTCACTACTTTTTTCTAACAAAAAGTCCAATGTAACTTCATCTATGTCCTCTTCTGCAAAATCAATAGATACCTCAACATGAGCTAGCATTTCTAATAAAATTTCTCTAACTTTTGCAACTTTCTTTGACAATGAACCCTCTAATTGATTTAATGCTACATCAAAACCCTTTTCTGTTTTAGCACTAATAAGATCCATTACCGCCTCTGCTTGTGCTAAATCAATTCTTCCATTTAAAAAGGCTCTTTTGGTAAATTCTCCTGGATCCGCTGCTCTAGCACCCATTCTAAGCACAAGCTCCAATATGTTTTTTACTGGTATCATGCCTCCGTGGCAGTTTATCTCTATTATATCTTCCTTTGTATATGTGTTTGGGCCTTTCATATATGAAACTAAAACTTCATCAACTCTTTTATCAGTTTTTGGATCAATAATATAGCCATATGTTATTCGTCTAGGTTTATATTCACTTAATTTTTTTCCTTCTTTCGATCTAAAAATTTGATCTGTTAAATCAATTGACTTATCTCCACTGATTCGTACTATACCAATTCCTGCCTCACCTGGAGCTGTAGCAATAGCTGCAATAGTATCATCTATAAACATAGTTTTCACCTCTATTTAAAATTTATATTTCTACGTAATTAACTTAATAGTTATTATACCAAATTTTGTACTATTTAATTAATTAGACTCAGAAAAAAACCCAGTTTTTCACTGGGTTTTAATAATTATCTTCGGTGTATTACTAAGACTCCAGCTTATATAAGCAGGAGATCAATTACTACATCAATGAAATAAAAGTAGTCCTATACTGTTGCACTTAAAATTTATTGTAAATTTTCAAGTGCTCAAGATGCAAATAAGCTTCTGATAAAGCTAACATTACATCTGAACCAAATTTTCTTTATCTTTTTAATGCAATAACAACTTTTCTAAAGGGCTCTTCCCCTTCACTATATGTTTGTATATAAGGATTGCTTTGTAAACTAGCATGAATAATTCTTCGTTCATAGGGGTTCATAGGTTCTAGAGCAATAGTTTTACCGATTTTACGTACTTTATTAGCCATTTTATTTGCTAATCTAATTAGTGTATCTTCCCTTTTTTGTCTGTAATTTTCTGTATCTACAAATACCTTTATATATTTATCACTGTTTTTGTTTACTACTAGGCTTAGTAAATACTGCAGAGAATCTAAGGTCTGACCTCTTCGTCCAATAATTACACCCATATTTGGGCCTTCAATATTAACTACTAAGGTATCGTTTTTCTGATGAATATCCATATTAACTTCTAGATCCATTGCTCTAAATAGGTCTTCTAAAAATGTTCTTGCATCATCTTCAGGTCTATCTAATACAGTTAATTTTACCTTTGCTAATTTCGAGCCTATAATGCCAAGAAATCCTTTATTAGGTAGTTCAAGTACATTTATATCTACTTGATCCCTTGTTTTATTTAACTCTTTTAAACCTAGCTCAATTGCTTCTTCAACTGTTTTCCCCATTGACTCTATCAACTTCATACTATTTCAGCCCCTCCTTTAATTCTGTCTGAGGTCTTCTAATTATAAGTTGTTGTACTATTTGAAATACATTACTTACTACCCAATATAATGTAAGACCTGCTGGGAAGCTTTTTCCCCACCAGAAAATCATAATTGGCATAAAATATGTCATTATTTTTTGGCTTTGATCCGCTGTTGCACCTTTTGCTGTCATAGTTACACTAGATAAATAAGTAGTTATTCCTGCTAATATTGGTAAAATCCATGGATCGGCAGTAGCTAAATTAGGTAACCATAAAAAACTCGTGCTTATGGCCTCATATGCCGCTTGAGATTCAAAAACATATACTCCTGGTTCTCTTAGAGCGGCAAATAGTCCAATAATAATAGGGAACTGGATTAATAAAGGAAGGCAACCTCCAAATGGACTTATATTATGTTCTTTATATAGCTCCATTGTTTTAATATTTAGCTGCTCTTTATCATTTTTATATTTTTCTTGTAGTTTTTTAAGTTTAGGTTGAATTTCTTGCAGTTCTTTCATAGATTTTGTCTGCTTTATAGTCAAAGGCACGGTTAATAATTTTACGACTACCGTAAATAAAATAATAGATAATCCGTAATTGTTTGTTAAATCAAAAATTAGTTTTAACAATGCACCTAATGGTCGTGCTAATGCGTTCAAATTGATAACCCCCAATATACTTTAGTAAATTATTTAAGAGGATCATATCCTCCAGGGTGAAAAGGATGACACTTCAATATTCTTTTTAAAGTTAAATAAGTACCTTTAAAAGCACCATATTTTTCATAAGCTAATAGGCTATAACAGGAACAAGTAGGATAGAATCGACAGCTAGGTTTTTTTAAAGGTGAGATATATTTTCTATACAATTTAATAAAAAAAATAAATATTTTGGACATGATTTTATTCTCCAATACCTTACTACCTTTTTATAAGCTTCATTTTTTTTAGCAGATGTATCATAGCACTTTCTACTTCTTTATAAGTAGATTCAGCAGATGTATCTCTTGCTACAAATATAATATCATATCCTTGCAGTACTTTGTCATCGTTTAAACGATAGCTTTCATTCAATAATCTTTTTACTCGACTTCTTACAACACTTTTTCCTACCTTTTTAGAGACAGTAAAACCTACTCTATTAAATTCATATTCATTTTTCGAAATATAAATAATTAGTAGTCTATTGGCCATCGAATTTCTTTTTTGATAAACTTTTCTGAAATCTTCATTTTTTTTTAGTCTATTGATGGCTTTCATTCAAATTCACCAAACCTTTCTAACTACAGAAAAAGGCCACAAGTGCGGCCTCTTATGCAGTCAGTCTTTTTCTACCCTTTAATCTACGGCTTTTTAATATTCTTCTACCATTGCTAGTTGACATTCTTTTTCTGAAACCATGTTCTTTAGATCTTTGTCTTCTTTTTGGTTGATATGTTCTTTTCACGAAATACACCCCCTTCAAGTACTAGAGAAGTACTGCCTGTAATCATCAATAAACTTAATTATTTTAATTAAAAAAATAAATTGTTTTTGAGCACACTACTAATAAATTATATCTACAAAGCTTGTCTATGTCAAGAAAAAAACCATTGGCCAGTATGTGGATAAAAATATCCACACAAAAACATAATGTGGATATTTTTATGTTTCTTGTTGAAAACCCTTAAAATA
Source organism: Alkaliphilus flagellatus (assembly GCF_018919215.1). Classification (NCBI taxonomy): domain Bacteria; kingdom Bacillati; phylum Bacillota; class Clostridia; order Peptostreptococcales; family Natronincolaceae; genus Alkaliphilus; species Alkaliphilus flagellatus. Next base: position 11,844 of record NZ_JAHLQK010000003.1, on the reverse strand, counting down.
TTTGTTATTATTTATATACCTGTTGATAATTTGTAAAACTATATCAACATTATCCATAGTTATTCACATACTGTGGATAATGTTGTGAATAACTTACAATTTTCTTCTAATAATTACAGTATATAATTGATTTTTACTATTTTTTTTTGTGAATAATCATTTTTTGTATAATGTGGCTATTTATATTTTTATATTCTAATATTTTTATTATTAATATATTTATCCACATAACTATGTATAACCATGTTAATAAAATTTATTACACTTTTTTACTCTATTCATATTTTTTTTGTGGATAAATATATGGATAACTTTTTATATTAAAATTATTACAGATAGGGGGCTGTTTTATGCATGACCATCTACCTCAAATCTGGGAAAAAACTCTTAGTCTAATCAAACCAGAGCTAACAGAAGTAAGTTTTAATACCTGGATTAAATCAATAGACGTTATTTCTCTAGAAGGCAATAAGATTATTTTAGGCGTACCTAATAGTTTTACAAGAGATATTCTTATTGCACGTTATGCAACATTAATAAGTAATGCAATTAAACAAACAACATCTAATAAGTATGAACTTAAGTTTATAGTACCTTCTGAGGAAAAGCCAAGCCTAACTGAAGGAAATCAACAAAGATCTGAAGGCTTAGCTAATATTTCAGTATCATCAGACCAAATTACTTCAACTAATTTAAATCCCAAATACACATTTGATACTTTTGTTATAGGAAATAGTAATAGATTTGCTCATGCAGCCTCTCTAGCTGTTGCTGAGGCTCCAGCCAAAGCCTACAATCCATTATTTCTTTACGGAGGGGTAGGACTAGGAAAAACTCACTTAATGCATGCCATCGGTCACTTTATTTTACAAAATAATCCTAAAGCAAAAGTAGTTTATGTTTCTTCAGAGACCTTTACAAATGAATTGATAAATTCTATTCGTCATGACCGTAACGTTGAGTTTCGTAATCGTTTTCGTACAATTGATGTTCTTTTAGTAGATGATATTCAATTTATTGCTGGAAAAGAAAGTACCCAAGAAGAGTTTTTCCATACCTTTAATGCACTCCATGAATCTAATAAACAAATTATTATTTCTAGTGATAGGCCACCTAAAGAAATTCCCACATTAGAAGACCGTCTAAGATCACGATTTGAATGGGGACTTATTACAGATATTCAGCCACCAGATTTAGAAACAAGAATTGCTATTTTATACAAGAAAGCGCAGATGGAAAATATTGATGTTCCTAATGAGGTACTTACCCATATTGCTAGAAAGATTCAATCTAATATTAGAGAGTTAGAAGGAGCCTTAATAAGAATTGTTGCTTACTCCTCTTTAACAAATAGTGAGATTACTGTTGAACTAGCTAGTGAAGCACTAAAAGAACTATTTTCTAGTAAAGCTAGACAACTTAATGTTGATTTAATCAAAGAAGTAGTTTCTAATAAATTTAATATTAAAATAGAGGACTTTAACTCTAAAAAACGAACAAGGGCAATTTCATATCCTAGACAAATAGCTATGTATATTGCTAGAGAATTAACGGATTTATCTTTACCTAAAATTGGAGAAGAATTTGGCGGTAGGGATCATACTACAGTAATGCATGCCCATGAAAAAATATCTAATGATATTCAAACAAATGAAGATATTAAAGAAAGAATTGAGCGTATTATTAAAGAACTAAAAGGTGAGTAATCTATTCACATGTTGTTTGTGCATATGTTGTTGATAAGTTTCTATTTCTTTTTTATTGCTGAATATGTGTATAACTTGTGCAGACTTTTAAACATTTTATTCACATGTGTATATCATTAAACTATTCAAGTTAATAGTGTTATCCACAAAAACACAGAGCCTACTACTATTACTACTAGAGTTGTTATTATTTATCTATATTTTTTCAAAAGGAGGTTATCCACAAATGAAGTTTTTTTGCGATCCAAAAACATTAATGCATAGTATTTCTATTGTCCAAAAAGCTGTATCTTCAAAAAGTACCTTGCCTATATTAAAAGGTATTTATCTAGAAGCATTTGATAAAAACTTACGTCTTGTTGGAACAGATATGGAAATAGGTATAGATCATATTATGGGAGCTAACATTATAGAAGAGGGATCCATTGTAGTAGATGCAAGATTATTTAGTGAAATTATTAGAAGATTACCGGATTCTGAAGTAGAAGTATCTCTACAAAATAATAATCAATTACTAATTAAATGCGCTTCTACAGAATTTAATATCTTAAGTTATAATTCATCTGAGTTTCCTGAGCTTCCTGAAATTGAAGAAGAGCAAACTCATGAAATATCTCAGGAGCTATTTAAAAGTATGATTCGTCAAACTGTATTTGCAACAGCTCAAGATGAGGCTAGGCCGATACTAACTGGTGTCCTAATGGAAATTGAAGATGACACATTAAATATGGTAGCATTAGATGGATATCGTGTAGCTTTAAGAAAAGGAAAAATTGAGGCACATTTAAATAACAAGGTAGTTATTCCAGGTAAAACATTAAATGAAGTTAACCGTATAATAGGTGGAGAAGAAGATGAAAAAGTACAAATCTCTCTTACCAATAATCATGCTTTATTTACAGTAGGCAACACAAAATTAATTTCAAGACTTTTAGAAGGTGAGTTTATTAATTATAAGCAAATACTTCCGAAAGAATTTAAATCTAGAATTAAAGTTAATGCTAAACATCTACTTGACAGTATAGAGAGAGCTTCTTTATTAGGTAAAGAAGGAAGAAATAACTTAGTTAAATTTATTATTACTGATGAAAATATGATAATTAATTCTAACTCTGAATTAGGAAATGTTCATGAAGAAATTAAGATAGAACTTGAAGGTGAAGACTTACAAATTGCTTTTAATTCAAAATATTTTATTGATGCGTTAAAGGTAATTGATGATGAAACTGTTTACTTAGAATTTACAACAAATTTAAGTCCAGGTATTATAAAGCCAATTACTAACGATAATACAATTTATTTAGTTCTACCTGTAAGATTAGCATCCTATTAGTATTTAACCCGGCAAATTGCTGGGTTTCTATTTTTCAAAATCTATCAGCATTATATGCGCATAGTTTATTATGCAATAGGAATATGATAGGCTTTTAAAGTTGGTAGTTATAGGATAAACTAATGTAATATTAATGTTAATATTATATAAACAAATTTTTGTATATAAGACTAAAATAATATATTAGATAGGAGGTTAGAGTTATCTTGTATTAAAAGAGATAGCTACAAAAATGAAAAAACAAGTTAAAATTGATGGTGAGTACATCAAGTTAGATCAACTATTAAAGTTAGGTGAAGTAGTGGATAGTGGAGGACATGCTAAATTAGTTATATTAAGTGGCGAAGTTAAAGTAAATGGACAAACAATTGTTCAAAGGGGTAAAAAAATTAAACCTGGTGATAAAGTGTTACATGAAGGTATAGAAATTGAAGTAATTAGATAAGGAAGGTGAGCTTGGAGGGAAAATAAGGATGATAGTAGAGGAATTAAAAGTAATTAATTATAGAAATTATGAACAGATGCACTTGAAATTTCATCCAAGACTTAATGTTTTTATAGGTGATAATGCACAAGGTAAAACTAATTTACTTGAAGCTATATACTTATGTTCTGCAGGTAAATCCTTTAGAGCTAATCGTGATCAAGAGATGATTAACATGATAAAAAAACAGGCTTATGTTCAAGTAAAGTTAAAGAAGGTAATTGGTAATGTAAACATTGAAGTAAGATTAAATATGGATCGCAAAAAAGATGTTAAAGTTAATCAAATACCTTTAATAAAAATAGGAGAACTATTAGGTAACTTAAATGTAGTATTGTTTTCACCTGAAGATTTAAAATTAGTAAAAGAAGGGCCAAGTGAACGTAGAAAGTTTATGGATCGTGAAATTTCTCAAATCTCTACTAAGTATTATTACACTCTAAGTCAATATAATAAAATACTTCAACATAGAAATAAATTATTAAAGTACAATAGAGGAAAGATACTAGATTTAGAAGTATGGAATGAACAACTAGCTACCGCTGGTGCTTGGCTTATTTTTTATAGAAGGAACTTTATAAAAAAAATAAGTATATTAGCTAAGTTAATGCATCGAAAAATTACAGAATCCGCAGAAACATTAGAAATTATATACGAAGCTAATGTTAAAGTTAAAGAAGAAGATGAAGTAAACCATATTAAAGAAAAAATACTTCAAAGATTTAAAGAGGATTTAAATATAGATAAACAGAGAGGGTTAACAACCGTAGGACCTCATCGTGATGACATGATATTAAAAATAAATGGACTTGATGTTAAAAACTATGGTTCTCAAGGACAACAAAGAACGGCAGTACTTTCTTTAAAGTTAGCTGAGTTAGAATTAGTTAAAAGTGAAGTAGGTGAATATCCTATTTTGCTATTAGATGATGTGATGAGTGAATTAGATTTAAAAAGACAAGGTTACTTAATTAACAACTTAAGAAATGTTCAAACTTTTATTACAACAACAATGATGGATCATATAAAAAACTTAAACCCAGAGGACAGAAATATATATACTGTGTCTAAAGGTCAAATCTGTTAATTAAAAAACAAAATACTTTATCTTTTAATATGGTAGAATAAGGGTTATAATAAGGAGATGCAGTAATGTCTAGGGGGTGGCATATAATGTTTGTTCATTTAGGTGGAGATGTAGTTGTCTGTACAAAGGATATTATAGCAATTTTAGATATAGAATCCACATTAAAATCAAAACATAGTAAAGATTTTCTAAATATATGTGAAGAAGAGGGATTTGTTAATAGAGTTACTGATGAAGAGCCACGTTCCTTTGTTGTTATGGAAAGAATCGAAGGTAAACCATATAAAGGCAGGGCTATACGTAAAGTGGTAGTTTATTACTCGCCTATTTCTGCCCTTACCTTGCAAAAAAGGGCTAAATTTATAACGCATAGGAAAGTATAAATTTATATATACTTTCGGTAATCGGTAAAATTTGTTTAAATAAAGGCTTCTTTGATTTAAAAAACTTGAATAGAAGCTTTTATTATAGCAACTATAGCACAAAACCTTTATAAGTAAAGCATAGTGTATTATTATATAAGTTGGGCTGCTGGATACTAGCTACTGGTTTACTTTTATTGTATCAGTACCTAAATATTAGCAGTTTGTTTTATTTATTCATAAGAATCTAAAATATTGCTATGCAAAATGGTATAGATTTTTTGGCAGGAGGGTAAAAAATGAAAAAAAATCAAACACAAGAGTATAGTGCCGAACAAATTCAGGTTCTAGAGGGCTTAGATCCTGTAAGAAAAAGACCAGGGATGTATATAGGAACAACAGGGCCTAGAGGATTACATCATTTAGTTTATGAAGTTGTTGATAATAGTATTGATGAAGCTTTAGGTGGCTATTGTGATACTATTAGTGTAACTATTAATGAGGATAATTCTATAGAAGTAATCGATAATGGAAGGGGTATTCCTGTTGAAGTGCATCCTCAGACAGGAAAATCTACATTAGAAACTGTACTTACTGTACTCCATGCTGGAGGAAAATTTGGAGGAGGGGGATACAAAGTTTCTGGTGGACTTCATGGGGTTGGTGTTTCTGTTGTTAATGCTTTATCTGAGTATTTAGAAGCAACAATTAAATTGGATGGTAAGGTTTATTGGCAAAGGTTTGAAAGGGGTAACCCTGTAGATGATATTAAAGTTATTGGAGAAACAAAAGAAACAGGAACAACGATATCATTTAAACCTGATGCAGAAATTTTTGAAGATACTGTTTTTCAATATGAAACATTAGAATATCGTTTAAGAGAGCTTGCATTCTTAAATAAAGGAATAAAAATTATTTTAAGTGATAAAAGATCAGAAAAAGAACAGGAACAAGTATTTTATTACGATGGAGGAATAGGAGAATTTGTTAAATATTTAAATAAGAATAAAGAAGTACTCCATGAAAAAATAATATATTTTGAAAAAGAAAAAGATAATAATATTACAGAAGTAGCTATGCAGTATACAGATACGTATTCAGAAAATATTTTTAGCTATGCTAATAATATTAATACGCACGAGGGTGGAAGTCATTTAAGTGGATTTAGGGCATCTTTAACAAGAATAATTAACGAATATGCTAGGAAAATTGGATTCTTAAAAGAAAAAGATACAAATTTCTTAGGAGAAGATATAAGAGAAGGTTTAACAGCTATTGTTTCTGTTAAACTTACAGATCCACAATTTGAAGGGCAGACCAAGACAAAACTTGGAAATAGTGAAATGCGAGGTATTGTTGAAAATAGTGTATCAGAAGCTTTAGAAGCTTTTTTAGAAGAAAACCCAGTAGATGCAAAAATTATTTTAGAGAAATCTCAACGAGCGCAGCGAGCTAGAGAAGCAGCTAAAAAAGCTAGAGAACTAACAAGAAGAAAGGGAGTTCTTGAGAACTCTGCCCTTCCAGGAAAACTAGCAGATTGTTCCGAAAAAGACCCTGCTTTAAGTGAAATTTATATAGTTGAGGGAAATTCTGCTGGTGGTAGTGCAAAACAAGGCAGGGACAGAAGTATACAAGCTATATTGCCTTTAAGAGGAAAAATATTAAATGTTGAAAAAGCAAGATTAGATAGAATGTTAGGATCTGCAGAAATTAGAAATATGATTACAGCCTTTGGTACTAGTATAGGTGATGAGTTTGACATAGAAAAACTTAGATATCATAAAATAGTTATTATGACTGATGCCGATGTGGATGGGGCTCATATTAGAACATTATTATTAACTTTCTTCTTTAGATATATGAAACCTTTAATTGAACAAGGATATGTATATATTGCACAACCACCACTATATAAACTTAAAAAAGGCAAAGTAGAAAACTATGCTTATTCAGATGAGGAAATGCAAGAAAAAATAGCAGAAATGGGTGGAAATGTTGACATCCAAAGATATAAAGGTCTTGGTGAAATGAATCCAGAGCAACTTTGGGAAACTACAATGAATCCTGAAACGCGAACTTTTTTACAAGTTTCTATTGAAGATGCAGCTGGTGCAGATAATATTTTTAATACTCTTATGGGTGATAAGGTAGAGCCAAGAAGAGAGTTTATCGAACAAAATTCAAAATATGTTACAAATCTAGATATATAGTAAGGGGGATAAAAAATGTTAGTGGAAAAAAGTAATATAATCCCTATAAATATAGAAAAAGAAATGAAAAAATCATATATAGACTATTCTATGAGTGTTATTGTAGGGAGAGCTCTTCCAGATGTTAGAGATGGACTTAAACCTGTTCATAGAAGAATATTATATTCTATGATCGAATTAGGTTTGACTCCTGATAAACCACATAGAAAATCAGCACGTATTGTTGGGGATGTTTTAGGTAAGTATCACCCACATGGTGATACTGCTGTATATGATGCAATGGTGCGTTTAGCCCAAGATTTCTCAATGAGATATTTATTAGTAGATGGTCATGGTAACTTTGGTTCTGTTGATGGTGATGGCGCAGCTGCTATGCGTTATACAGAAGCAAGACTATCTAAAATTGCTCTAGAAATGATTAGGGATATTAATAAAGAAACTGTAGATTATAGACCGAACTTTGATGAGTCTTTAAAAGAACCTTCTGTAATGCCAAGTAAGTTTCCAAATTTACTTGTTAACGGATCAAGTGGTATTGCAGTTGGTATGGCAACTAATATTCCACCTCATAACTTAGGAGAAGTAATAGATGGTGTTGTTACTTTAATTGATAACTCTGAAGCTGAAGTGGAAGATATTATGGAGCACATAAAAGGGCCGGATTTTCCAACGGGTGCCACTATTATGGGTACAGAAGGAATTAAAGAGGCATATACAACAGGTAGAGGTAGAGTTAAGGTAAGAGCAAAGGCAAGCATAGAAGAGTTTAATAAGGGAAGACAACAAATTATTGTTACAGAAATCCCATATCAAGTGAATAAAGCTAGATTAATTGAAAAAATAGCAGAATTAGTAAGGGATAAAAAAATAGAGGGCATTTCTGATCTAAGAGACGAAAGTGATAGAAATGGAATGCGTATAGTAATAGAACTTAAAAGAGATGCTAATGCCAATGTTGTGCTTAATAAACTATATAAACATACTCAACTGGAAGATACTTTTGGTATTATAATGCTTGCAATAGTTGATGGTGAACCTAAGGTATTAAATTTAAAAGAAGTGCTGACACATTATTTAAATCATCAAAAAGATATCATTGTTAGGAGAACAAAATTTGATTTAAATAAAGCAGAAGATAGAGCGCATATATTAGAAGGTTTAAAAATAGCTATAGATAATTTAGATGAAGTTATTAAAATTATTAGAGGTTCAGAGAATACTCAAATAGCAAAAAATGGTTTAATGGAGAGATTTGCTCTATCAGAAAAACAAGCACAAGCAATTTTAGATATGAGATTGCAAAAGCTTACTGGTTTAGAGATAGAGAAAGTTGAGGAAGAATATGAAGAACTATTAAAACTTATTAATCATTACAAAGAAATATTAGCAAATGAAAGATTAGTTCTTAATATTATTAAAGATGAATTAATAGAAATAAAAGAAAAATATGCAGATAAAAGAAGAACAGAAATAACAAGAGCAATAGGAGAAATAAATATAGAAGATATGATAGATGAGGAAGATGTGGTTATTACTCTAACTCATTTTGGATATATTAAAAGACTTCCTGCAGATACTTATAAAAGTCAAAAACGTGGTGGCAAAGGAGTAGCTGGACTAACTACAAGAGAAGAAGATTTTGTTGAAAATCTAATTATTTCTTCATCGCATGACTATTTGTTGTTCTTCACTAACTTTGGTAGAGTATATAAGCTAAATGTTTATGAAGTTCCAGAGGCAAGAAGACAAGCTAAAGGAACTGCAATAGTTAATCTAATACCACTTAGCCCTGATGAAAAAATTGCAGCTACGATTCCTGTAGGTAGAGAATGGGATTCTAAGTATCTTGTATTAGCTACTAAAAATGGTATTATTAAAAAGACTCAGTTAAGTCAATTTGAAAATACCAGAAAGAGCGGTCTAATAGCTATTAGTATTAGAGAAGATGATGAGCTAATAAAAGTTAAGCTAACAGATGAAGGCCAAGATGTAATTTTAGTTACATCAAAGGGAATGTCTATTCGTTTTAAAGAAAGTGATGTAAGAGATATGGGTAGAAGCGCTATGGGTGTAAAAGGAATTAATTTATCATCAAAGGACCATGTTGTTTCTATGGAGATTGCGGAAGAACAAATGGATCTACTAGTAGTTAGTGAGAAAGGCTTTGGAAAAAGAACAGATTTAAGTGAATATCGTCTACAGTCTAGAGGTGGAAAGGGAATTAAAACCTATAATGTAACTAATAAAACAGGATCTTTAGTTGGAGCAAAGATTGTAGCTAATGATGATGAAGTATTATTAATAAACAATGATGGAACAGTTATAAGGTTAAATGTAAACAATATATCAAAATTAGGTAGAAATACTAGAGGGGTTACTCTTATGAAAACTGAAGAGGATCAATCTATTGTTACTATAGCAGTAATGCCTGGCCATGAAGAAGAGGAAGAAGAGGAATAGGTAGAGAAATAGCAAAGGTAAAATATAACCTTTGCTATTTTTATTAGTGCAAATTATATGGGTATAGTTTAAATTTTTAAAATTTGATATAATAAAAAGAGGATTAATTATAGATTTGTTTAACAATAACTAGATGTAATATATAAGGTAACTTATGGTGTAAGGAATATATTTAAAGAATTAGTATGATTAGTACAAAGGATAAAGGAGGATGAATTCTATGTCATTACAAATTAAAAAGGACTTTAATAATGAAAATAATTATTGGCTTGTTGAACTGGTAGGAGAGGTAGATGTATATACAGCGGGACAATTGAAGGAAGTTTTCATGGGAATTATTGAAGAAAAGAGGGAAGATATCAAAATAGATGCTGAAAAACTAGAATATATTGATAGTACAGGACTAGGTATACTTATTGGAGCGCTTAAAAGATTAAAACAAGAGGATAAAAATATTGTTATTTCAAATATAAGACCCAATATAAAAAAGCTATTAAATATTACTGGACTAGACAAAATTTTTATTGTTGAGGGGTGAAGACAAATGGATCAAATACAAATGGATGAGATAAAGCTATCTGTTCCCAGTAAACCTGAATATGTGGGAGTTATAAGATTAACTTTAGCTGCTATTGCTAGTCGTATTGGATTTGATATTGAAAAGATTGAAGATATGAAGGTTGCTGTTGCTGAGGCATGTACTAATGCAATTATTCATGGATGCCACTGTAAACAAGGCAGTAATTTTAATATTGATTTTGTTTCAACAGGAGAAAAACTAACTATTTCTGTCTATGATGATGGAGAAGGTTGTCAATTAGACAATATAGAAGAACCAGATCTTAGTAAACCTAAAGAAGGAGGGTTAGGTATATTTATTATAAAATCTCTTATGGATGATGTAGAGATTGAATCGGAAAAGGGCAAAGGTATGATGATAAAAATGATAAAGTACTTGGGGGATGATGCTTGATGAGAAACACAGCAAAATCTACGGATACTGGTGTTACTCTAAACATAAGTAAGACCCGTAAGACTTTAACAGAAAAAGAACTTTTTAAAGAATATGCCCTGACAAAAAACATTGAAATTAGAAATGAATTAATTAATAGACATTTATATATTGCAGAAATCCTATCTAAGAAATTTTTAAATAAAGGTATAGACTATGAGGATATTTATCAAGTAGCTTCATTAGGATTAATTTACGCGATTGAAAGATTTGATATAACAAAGGGTTTTGAGTTTTCAAGTTTTGCTACACCTACAATTATTGGGGAAATTAAAAAATACTTTAGGGATAAAGGATGGTCTATTAGAGTTCCTCGAAGAATACAAGAATTATCTAAAAAAATAAATGTAACTAAAACTACACTCCAACAAACATTGCAAAGAACACCTACTGTAAAGGATATAGCTGACTACTTAAGTTGTACAGAGGAAGAAATAATTGAGGCAATGGAGGCTAGTCAAGTATATACCCCTAAGTCTTTAGATTTAACATATGATAATGATGGGGATGATAAAGACGTTCAGTTATTAGACCTTATTGGAGAATTTGATAAAAGCTTTGATAGTATCGAAAATAAAGATTTTTTAAATAAAGCAATAGAAAAGCTAAATGAAGTTGAAAAGAAAGTGTTGAAGGATAGGTTCTTTAACAATAAAACTCAGATGAAAGTAGCGGAGGAATTACAAGTTTCGCAGATGACTGTTTCTAGAATGGAAAAACGTATTATTGAGAAGTTTAGAAAAGAACTAGATAAGAGCATGGAGTAAAAGAGTAGATTCCATCTACTCTTTTAGTATTTTATAAAAACAGAGTTGACACAAAAGAATAATAGTGATATAGTGTTAAAGGTGCTCCTCATGTACAGTTTTAAAAATAAATTTTAAAACAAAAACAGTTGACATAATATTTCAAGTGTGATATATTAGATAAGTCGCCGCAACAAGGCGATGGAGCATAAGTCTTTAAAGAGGTCTTTGAAAACTAAACAGTATAGATTAAGCCAGCAAGGGTAGATTGCCAAAATCTTTGATTTTGTGTAAGATACCTTCTCAGCGAAAAGCTGAGTTTCCATTAAATATTAATTTATTTAAATGGAACCCAAAAATTCGAGCATTTTTATTTAAGAGTTTGATCCTGGCTCAGGATGAACGCTGGCGGCGTGCCTAACACATGCAAGTCGAGCGGAGTTA